>JAKQFZ010000938.1 GCA_029558215.1 Candidatus Omnitrophota bacterium | reverse complement strand
TTCAACGCGCTCCTCAAGACGCTTGAAGAACCGCCACCTCACGTCAAATTCGTGTTGGCAACAACAGAGATACAGAAGATTCCCCCCACCATCCTATCCCGTTGTCAGCGGTTTTCATTCCGTCGGGTTCCTGTTTCTGTTCTGGTGGAGGGACTGGGGAGAATCCTGGATTCGGAAGCGGTCGAACATCTCCCACAGGAGATTCGACAGCAGGCTCTCTATTCGGTTGCGCGAGTGGGGGAGGGAAGTGTGCGAGACTCCCAGTCCGCACTCGATCAGCTCATCTCATTTGCCTACCCGGGAGTGACGCTGGATGAAATCCGAACGATGCTGGGTCTGGTGTCAACCGATCTCATAGATGCGTTTGTCCGCGAAGCCCATTCGGGAAGTGTTCAACCTGCACTTCAGTGCATCTCCCGAGCGATCAATGAAGGCACCGATGCCAAGATATTCCTGGCAGACCTAATCCAATACTACCGTGACCTGCTCGTTGCCAAAGATGTTTCGGACGTGCAGGATCTTGTGGATTTGCCGGCAGAATCACTCGAACGGATCAAGGCGACCGCCTCGCAGCTGTCCCGTGAGGATCTTCTGCGTGGAATGGAAATTCTGTGGGAAGCAGAGAGTCGCTTGCGGACTTCCGGTGAAGGCCGAATCGTTCTTGAGAGCGCCGCTTTGCGCATCGCCGGTCTTCCCAAGAGCGTTCAGATTCAGGAAGTCCTGGACTATCTGGAATCGCTCAATCGTCAGATGTCGTCAGGTTCATTCCAGCCTGTGGCGTCCGCAGTCGCTTCAACACAACAACAGTCTGATCCGCTGCATAGTGCAACGGAGAAGGCGCAGGAGAAAAAAAAAAGCCCGGCAGTGACTGAGGCCACTCTCGGAGCAACGCGCAGTCAGGCCGCACCGGCTTTGCATCAGCGGGTTTTGCCGAAGACGACGCAGTCCGTTGCATCGGGAGAAAAGGCGCCAGATATTCGGCGCATCATCGGCAGTTGGAAGGAAATTGTCTCCCAAGTGAAGACTGACGATGCCACGTTGCGTTCCTGTTTGCTTCAGGCATCGCCACTTCGGCTGCAGGGATCGAATTTGGTTTTGGGTCTGCCCACGGGTTTTCAATACCATGCAGACATCGTTGGCGCTGGTCAGAATCCCACGTTGATTCGGGATGCTCTCCAGCAGGAAACAGGCTATACTCTTGATGTGACCGTGGAATTTTCTCCTGAAGTCCAACCCATTCACCGCAATGGTGAGAGCGGAGAGACCTTGGATGGGGAGAAGAAGAAGAAGGTCACCGAGTTGGTGGAAGGAAGTCCCAAGTTGCGGGACTTCATCAAGAGGGTGGATGGGAAGGTTCTTGACGTTCGACCTGTGAAACAGGACTGACGGGAACCCCTAATCTTCCGCCCTGAGAGAAAGGAAAACACGGAGATGAAAAGTCTTGGAAATCTTGCCGGCTTGCTCAAACAGG
>JAKQFZ010000926.1 GCA_029558215.1 Candidatus Omnitrophota bacterium | reverse complement strand
GACCGGATTGGTCGAGTGTGAGTTGATAAAGGTCACGCCCTGAGCGATGAGCCTGTCCATGTTCGGGGTCTGCGCATAGGGACAACCATGGGCGGATATGGCATCGAGACTCAGCTGATCGACAAGTACCAGGACAATGTTCGGCCTTTCCGGAGTCCGAGTACTGGAAGTCCGGCTCAGTGTCTTGCATCCCACTGCAAGAGTTCCCACTCCCGCAAGCATGCTGGTTTTGAGAAAATCCCTTCGGGTGAATCCATCCTTGCAGGTTGCTGTACGAGCGTCAGATTTGTTCATTTCTTCTGGTCTTTCTCTCGGGAATCCCAAGCGCATGAGTACTGAGCACATAGGCCTCAATCCCTGCAACAACGAACAGCAAACGACCGAAGGAATCTCTCCAATAGAAGGTTGGTGAAATCCCACGCCCAAGTTGCCGAAACATCTCCACTTCAATCGTGGCATTCCCTGAGTGCACCGGCTGTCTGCGCCTGGGACGATTCGGCTCCTGCGCCGTCGTCTGTCCAAGACTGATTTGCTGCGACTCAATGAAAGACAATTCCTGCTCGGGTTTGAACCGATCGAAATCTTCGAGGAGATTAAACTGCAAGACGACATTGCGATCCGCTTTCAACCGCTGAACAGCATCAAAAAGCGACCATTCACTGCTGTAGGATTTCGGAAGGTTCAGATGTCGCTTGTTTCCCTGATACGCAATCTCGATGTGCCCCTCTTTGAGAACAGCCGTTTTTGAAATATCAAACGGTTCACATCGATCATCAGACTGACCGAGCGTCTTCACATCAAAAGACCAGTGCATGGGCGTCGTCAGGTCATCACATCGACACACCATCTTAGCACGCAGCACCTGAAGATCCCCTTGCAGCAGCTTCTTCTGAAACTCGATTTGAAGCAGAATCCTCCCATTGTTACTAGGGGAACGGTAAATGGCCAGCGTTCCGTTGTGCATCATGTTCTTGGCTATCGTGTAGCATTGATAGGTGTGCTTCCATGTGCCCTGCGGATCAAACGGCTCCGTCGGCAGTTGCAGATCGTTGAACAGCGGTTCCAATTTGTGCAAAGGAAACGGATTGGCATTCGTCTCAATCGGATCGTTCACAGGACCCTCCTTCACTCTGCCACTAAAGAGCCGACATCCCGCAGAAACTGAAGATCACTCTATCCGGGGAACTCATACTGAGGAATCTTGAGCAGTTCCCCGTCTTTGAGTGCCGACTGATGGGCAACAATTCCCGGAACGGTCATATTCATCGCCCAGGCAACATCAATCAGCGGTTTCCGATTCTCCAGAATGGACATGATGAATTCATGGCTGAGATAGCCATGCGATCCGCCGTGTCCACCTGCGGAGACTCCGTCCGGAAGGGGCGGTTTCTGCAGATCCGGCAGCGACTCCACCAGGCCTGCGTAGTTGCCATCGAATGAACCCTTCTGACCTCGAACGCGACCAATCTCCCCTTCCAAGCCAGGCGTGTCCCAACTGACGGCAATGCGCGCGGTGCCACCTTCCTTTGTTCGGAATAAACCGATCTCTGTTCCAAATGGGTTCTGATAGACATTGGCATCAGGCATCAGGTGAGGAACAACGCTGCGAATTCCCATGCATGACACTTCCGTGAGACTGCCACCCGTGACGCTGACATGATATCCGGTAGAATGGGTGGGATACCACATCGGAGGAAGTCCTGTTCGCCACTCTTTGTACGCAGCCAGAGGCTCGCCGAAATAGTGGTAATACTCCCCTTCCGTGTAGACCAGTTCACCGAGAGCGCCCGCCAGATAGAGTTGGCGCATGGCGTAGGTGTCATTGCGAAAGGTTGTGGTCTCAAGCATCATGTAGTTCAGCCCCGTCTGCTTGACCGCCGCGAGCACCTGTTCTGCATCTTCAACGCTCCCAAAAGCAGCGGGACAAGCCGTGCAGACATGCTTACCATGCTTGAGGACTTCAAGACAGTGGCGGGCATGGCTTGGCGCATCCGTGGCAACGAAGACCGCTTCGATCTTGTCATCTTTGACCATCTCTTCGAGCGATGGATACATCTTGTCGCAGCGGCATGCCTGAGCAAGGCCTGCACACCGATCAGGGAAAAGATCAGTCACCGCAACGATCTCCACGTTGGGGTGATCCTGAAATCCGAAGGCTGCACCAAACTTGCAGACGCCGAAGCCTGCGATGCCAACACGAATCTTTCTGTCATGCGTCTGAACCCATTTCTTTGATGTGTCCGTACTGGTCTGTGTGTCGTCGAAACCCTGAATCACTTCCTGCTTGTTTTCGGTCACTTCTGCCGCCTCCATCCTTTTTGCACCAATGCCCAGAGCCAAAGATCCCAGCCCTGCCGCGACAAGAAAGTCACGCCTTGTGGTGCCCAAATCTTTCTGCTTCTCTTTCTTCATTATGCCACCTCCATGCATTCTCCATAAGAAATCCAAGACTGTATAACCTCATCAGTCGCCATCAGAGATGCCACGGCTGACGCATGGCTCGTGACAGCATCCGATCCGCTGAGGGATCATCAATGAAGTGCTCCTGTGCGGGATCCCACCGCAGACTTCTGCCCAATCGCATACAAATGTTTGCAAGGTGTGCAATGGAGATTGAACGATGCCCGATCTCTACTGGAGTGACTGTTGGTCTGCGCGTTCTGACGCTGTTGAGAAAATCTGCGTTGTGGTCACCACTGACCCAAAGCTGCTTCATCTCATCGGGAGCGATGCGCTGCTTACGCAAGTCCGCCGGATTTGTTTCAAGAACACCTCGATCCACGTGAAGCCAACGTCCATCCTCGCCCTCAAAACGGACACCCCCACGAAAACTTGTCGAGGCTTCCAAAGTAAATCCATCGTCGTAGGTGCAGATGAAATGATAGCTTGTTGCCGTGTTCCAGATGCCCTCTGTTGGAAATTCACCTGTGCCTTCAATCTTCACTGGGCCTGTGCTGTCTCGGTTCATATACCACTGAACGACATCCAAATGATGGGCTCCCCAGTCGGTCAGGCCCCCGCCTGAATAGTCAAAGCAGGCACGGAAGGCACCATGGCAGCGAGATGGATGATACGGTGCCCAAGGCGCTTGTCCCAACCAGAAGTCATAGTCAAAACCCTCCGGAACCGGCACTTCGGGTTGAGGCGGTTGAGAAGGCCCTCCGGGAAGTCCGACTTTGGCCGTATGGACGCGACCCAGGCGGCCACCTTGAATCAGATCACAGGCGTGTTGAAAGTTGTGAATCGAGCGCTGCCATGTGTTGACCTGAGTGACCGAACCGCACTCTTTGGCCGTATTCACCAGAGCCCGACCTTCTGCGATGGTCAGGGATAACGGCTTCTCGACAAAGACATCTTTGCCGGAACGCATTGCCCAGATCGCTGGAATGGCATGCCAATGATCCGGCGTTGCTATGCAAACGATGTCAATGTCTCGTCGTTGGATGATCTCTCGAAAGTCATGAATGCAAGCACAGTCCTGATTTCCATAGACAGCGTCCACTTGCCTCTTGGCACCTTCGCATCGAGGAGCGTCCACATCGCAGACGGCGACAACCTGGACTTCCGGATACGCACAGAATCCCATCGTATCCTGCATGCCCTGTCCCCCCATGCCAATGGAGGCAACGACCAGCCTCTCACTTGCCGCAGGTCTTCCCGCTCGGCCAAGCGCAGAGGCGGGAATCAACCAGGGCAGAGCCAAGCCAACTGCACCAACCGATTGTCTGATAAATGTTCTTCGAGTGATGGAGCAGGACATTGGCGGTTTGACCTCCTGAGCCACTCAGACGTTGGAGAAGATGACTTACCGTCCTGCGGCCACTGTCCCGCAGAAACGACTCAAGTGAGACAATTCATAGAGCTTTTTCAGTCTTCAAGCAAGCACGGAGGAACGCAAGCAGGATGATATGAGGCAGGGCCTTATGTTCTGAATAATCTTGCTCTCCATGCGCCATTGTCCTCACGTTGTGGCGGCTCCATCCGTTTGTAAGAAAGGCTTGGCAGTCAACACACAGAGAACTGAAAACGTCTGATAGGGCTTTCTGTCATGTTCTTAAGAGAATCTTCAGTTGACCCAGTGCCGAAGATACTGAAGAATCCGCGCCAGAGGAGTTCGGAGAGATGAGAGATTGGTTTCAACTGTCGGACAACGACCTGACAAAGAAGGTTGTTCTCTTGCTTGTTGCCATCGTAGCGTTGAGAGTTTCGACTTTCGGTGCCTATCCGCTGCTTGATCCGACGGAAGGGCGCTATGCCGAGATCGGTCGCGAAATGCTCCAAACGGGTAACTGGGTCACACCTCAGTTGCATCCTGGTCTCCCATTTCTTGGCAAGCCTCCCCTGTCCTTTTGGGCAACAGCTGTCTTTCTGAAGTTCTTCGGGATCAACGAAATCTCCGTACGGTTGGCTTCGCTTGTTTTCATTCTGATCATGGGCTTGTTCTCATTTCTTCTGTTTAAGGAGATTTCGGGCACAAGAGTAGCCCTTTGGGGACTACTGATCCTCAGCACCACGGGTCTGGTGAACTTCATTGCCGGAGGCGTGATGACAGATCCTTCACTGGGTGCAACAGTCACCGCAGCAATGGTCTCATTCGCCATGGCACTACGCTCAAAATCGAGATTGAAGAGGATTCTCTGGGGCTACGGCTTCTTTATCTCACTTGGTCTGACTTCCTTGGCGAAGGGACTCGTTGGCTGGTTTCTTATCGGCATTGCCCTGGTGCTCTGGACTGCCTGGGAGAAGCGCTGGAAAGAGATTCTCCGCAGCTTACCTTGGATCACTGGAATCCTCGTGATGTTTGCCATCGCTGTTCCCTGGCACCTGCTTGCAGAAAAGGAGAATCCTGGCTTTCTGAACTACTACATCATCGGGGAACACTTCATGCGATTCATCCAACCGGAATGGGAAGGAGATCGCTATGCAACGCCGCATGATATGCCACGAGGAACAATAGTGCTCTTTGCTGTGGCGGCGGCCTTACCCTGGACGATTGTCCTCGGAGCCTGTGCGGCGCATTTCTGGAAGACCCGGCAGCGCATCAAGGTGTTGTTGAGCGACCCGTGGCGATCTTTCCTTGTGTTCTGGGCGCTGTCTCCGTTGAT
>JAKQFZ010000925.1 GCA_029558215.1 Candidatus Omnitrophota bacterium | reverse complement strand
CCACCCAGCAAATCGAAGACTCGGGATGCAGAAAGGAAGTCATGTGCTCCAAAAAGGCACCAACCATAGAAGAGACTTGTGCCAACAAAGAGCGTGATGAGGACAAAAAGAGAGACTGTTGAAGCAAGAAACTTTGCTGTGTAGATGGAACTGCGGGAAACTGGCCTCGCCAGGATGACACGAAGCGTCCCGCCAGAGCGTTCTCCTGCAATCTGACCTGCAAAAACCATTACAGCCAAGAGCGGGAAGAAAAGATGATAGCATGAGGTGATGATCATCCGAGTGGCGTTGATGGCGTTCCAGACCAGTGCCAGATCGAGATCCGAACGCTTTGCGATACGCACCAGCGGATTTCTGTTCTGGTAGCGGAAACCCAGTTGGAGCAACAACGAGAACAGCAGCAGGGCAATCGTTGAAAGCAGCAGTGGCCGGTGTCGCACCAGTTTGCACAGTTCCATGCGGATGAGTCTCATTGTCTCGTTTCGGCATCCTTTCCAGTGAGATTGAGGAAGACGTCCTCAAGGGAAAGCCGTATGCGGCTCATCTCGCTGACAGCGATTGCCTTCGAGACCAGCATCTCGTTGATCTGTGCTGCCTGTTCATTCGTGGGGGCGTGAACCTGGAGTGTGCCGTTGCCATTTGGCGAGACGTTCTTTCCGTGTTCTCTGAGCAGTGTGCAAGCCTTGTCCATGGGCTCGCAGGAGATGGATATGTACTCCGTGGCATTCAACAGAGGCTCGACTCGGCCTTCGTAGAGCATTCTGCCCCGGTGAATAATTCCGACGCGATCGCACACCTGCTCGATCTCGTTCAGCCGGTGGCTGCTGATCAAAACGGTGACACCTCTTTGTTTTAGAAGGCTCAACAGACGTCTTGTTTCGCGGATCCAGTGGGGATCAAGACCGTCCTGGGGTTCATCGAGGATCAGCAGGCTATTGTCTGGGAGCAAGGCTTGAGCGATTCCCAGTCGCTGCTTTTGACCGTGAGACATGATGCCAGCGCGCTTGTTTCGCATTGAATCAAGTCCAAGCAACACGAGCAATTCCTCAATTTGTGGTTGAGAGCACCCCCCAGACAGCTGCGCCGTCAGACGCAGATTCTGCTCGACAGTCATGTTCCCGTAGAAACAAGGCTGCTCTACGATGGCTCCAACGCCACGCAAAGCCTCTCCAGTTCCCGGAACAACTGTGATGCCGTTCAGGCGGACTTCCCCTTCGGTAGGCCATATCAAACCGAGCAGCATTCTTATCGTTGTGCTTTTCCCCGCGCCATTCTCTCCGAGGAAGCCGAATATCTCGCCTTGCCGGACACAGAAGGAAGCCTCTTTGACAGCGTCGAAGTTCTTGAATGTCTTGGTGACATTGATCACTTCAATGGCTTCCATGCTGGCCTTCCTTCTGGCTCCGGATGATGTCCCCCTGGCTGATTGTGCCATTGGATGGGTCGTAGACAGTGAGATCGCCGGAGATGGCGTTGAGGTTGATGTCCTTGTCGGGTCCGACTGAAAGCAAAATCCAGTCGCCATAGAGTTTCTGGAAACGCGTTTCCAGTCCCGGGTGAAGGACTGCTGAGAAGTACTGATAGTTGCTTCCCAGAAAAGGATCCTTGGGAAGTTGAGTCAGATAGGCTACTGGGGTCGTCAAAGAGGGAAGCGTGGCAAAGATTCCCAAAGCGATGATGGTTCCGTCCAGGTTGGCGTGGATGCTCTTGGGGTAGTCGGGAAAGTCCACCCGGTAACTCTCGAGCGCTGAACCCAGAACGGAAAGATCCGCCTTTGCTCGTGCCGCTCGGGATCGAGTTTGCGCACTGAGGAAGTTCGGCACGGCGATTCCAGTCAGAAGCGAGATGATCGCGACGACGACAAGCAGTTCAATGAGCGTGAATCCCTGGTTTTTGCCGATTTCTTCTGATGCCATGGCTCTATTCCTGCGGTGTTCGCCTTCGGATGGGAGCACCATCTCGCAGTGGTGCATATCTCGGAGGTTCCATTCGGCGTCGTTCCTCGATCAACTCCTGAAGTTTCACCCGTTGTTCTTCGCTCATCACGCGATCCATCTCCTTGAGAACCTGTGCCCTGAGATCCTGGATGACTTCTCGGCGGTCTTCCAACTGTCGGTCCTCCAGGTGAAGATCCTGCGCCAGCAGAGCTGCACTCTTGATCAAGCCTCTGGTTTCCGCCTTCTGTGACTGAGAGAAACCAAGTCGTTTGGCAGTGTAATCCACGACAGCATCCAGGTACTGATCGGCACGGATTTCCTTCTCATCATCGGGCAGGTTGCGCCATTCGTCCACCCAGTCCTGAATCTGTTTGTCGCGTCGCTCAGGACTCATTCGCTCCAGTGCCGACAGGTCATAGGGATTCTTTGTGTTTGTTTCTCCCCGCAGGTATCCAAACCAAGGCAGGCGCGAGATTCCGAACAGGGTCACTCCCAACAGAAAAAAGACGGCAACCGCCGATGCCACTGGGTTTTGTTTCTGAATCCTCTTTGAAGCCATCGTTCTCTCACTGGACGATCTATCGCCGTAAGTTGTAACTGTTTCTGTCACAGGAATCATATAGAAAACGGAGACATTGGCAAGTGCACTCTGCGAGGGATGGGGTTGTTGTGTCAGATGTCTGATTTAAGCACCGACAAGCCGGCTTGACGTCGAGGCGTCTTTTATAGTCTAGTCTGTCATGTTCCGGTTTTGGTCAGCAGCAACTTGGTTGAGAGGCTGGAGATGATCGAGTTACTCAAGAAACGGCGAGATGCTTTGGAGAGAATCTGCACCGAGTACAAGGTTCTTCGGCTGGAGGCTTTTGGCTCTGCAGTTAAAGACAAAGCCTTTGATCCGAAGACAAGAGATCTCGATTTCCTCGTGGAGTTCTTGTCTCTGGAGATTGGTGAATATGCTGCATGCTATTTCGGTCTTCTTGAGGCGTTGGAGTCTCTCTATCAGTGCCATGTTGACTTGGTCATGCTGAGCGCGATCAAGAATAAGTACTTCTTGCAGATGATAGAGCCCGATCGTGAGGATATCTATGCAGCTTGTCTCTGAGGTGCAGAGCCTTTCGGATGGATAACTGCGCAGGCTGCGCCCCATCACCACACGCTATGCCAGTTTCAGATCGCCGTTTTTCCTGACGTGTTCCGCCAAACCACCATCTTCAAGAATCTGAGTCATGACAGGGGGGAGGGCAGGGAACTCCTGCTTCGTTCCCTTGGTCACGTTAAGAAGGATACCCTTCTCCAAGTCCACTTCCAACTCGTCGCCCGTTTCGATGTTTTCCGTGTCAAGCCACACGACCGGCAGACCAACGTTGATACAGTTGCGGAAGAAAATGCGGGCAAAGGACTCGGCAATGACAGCACTGACACCGGCGATCTTGATGATCGTGGGAGCGTGCTCACGGCTTGAACCCAACCCGAAGTTGCTGCCCCCAACGACGAAATCCCCTGGAGCCATCTTGGACGCAAACTCCGCATCGGCATCTTCCAACACATGCTTTGCCAATTCGTCCAACTGGGAGCGAAGGTGGAAGTATCTTCCTGGCGCGATATGATCGGTCGAAATGTTATCTCCAAATTTCCAAGCTTTGCCGCGAAGGATGTTTTCCATTTTGCCAAAACCCTTTCTTCAGTTTGAGTCGGTGCCAAGTCTCGACTGACTCAAAGGTATTTTCTCGGATCGGCGATGACTCCCTCGATTGCCGTTGCTGCAGCGGTTGCTGGGGACGCCAGGTAGATCTCACCGTTGGGATTGCCCATTCTGCCCTGGAAATTCCGATTCTGTGTGGACAGACATTTCTCTCCATCTCCGAGAATTCCCTGATGGACGCCCACACAAGGACCACACCCCGGATTGCAGATGGTGCCACCTGCCTCGACAAAGGCGCTCAGATAGCCCTTTTCCAGCGCCTGAAGGTAGATCTGTGCCGAAGCGGGGATGACAAGCATACGGATGTGCGGCGCGATGTGCCGACCCTTCAGAATGCCAGCCGCGATGGCAAGGTCTTCAATTCGTCCGTTGGTGCAGGTGCCGATAACCACCTGGTCTATCTTCACGCCTGCTGCCTGATCAATGGTTCGAGTGTTATCAACCGTATGCGGGAACGCCACTGTGGGGACGAGAGTCTCCGCTTGAATCGTCATCTCTCGGGCACACGGGGCATCCGGATCACCCGCAAGAGGTTTGAAATCAGCCACTCGCCCCTGAGCGGCAAGATACTCTCTGGTGATATCATCCGAAGCGATCAGACCGCACTTCGCACCCGCCTCTACCGCCATATTGGAGAGCACGAGACGCTCGTGCATGGGCATCTTCTCGATGGTGTCGCCGACGAACTCAAGAGACATATAAGTAGCCCCATCCGCAGAGATCCTTCCGATGAGATGAAGGATGATGTCCTTGGCATAGACGCCCTTGGGAAGTTTGCCGGTGACTTTGATGCGAAAGG
>JAKQFZ010000918.1 GCA_029558215.1 Candidatus Omnitrophota bacterium | reverse complement strand
TCGACACACCAGTTGTCCTTGCCAACTCTTTCGGGTCTGCCCCGTTGGCGAATGCCTGGAGTCGTTCCTGATGTTGGCGCTGTTTTGGTGTCAGCACCCCTTGCGCTTTTGCCTGGCGCGCCATCCAATTCACCCGCCTGACTTCCATGTGTAGAACCTTGGCAATTCCCCGCACGGTCATCCCTTGCCGTCGCATCTCCATTACCTGCGGGAACTTCGGATGTCCTGTCATATCCTGCTCGAGACGTGGTTTGTAGCAATGGATGTACTTGGGTGGTGTTGGCCGTGCGTTCTTGAGCACGCGCTCTATTGCCTCTGGTTCAATGTGCGCCATTTTGCACCACATCTCCCGCTCGAATGAATCGGTCAATAACCAGCGGTAGTTGTCTATTGAGTCATAATCATTTCGGAGTGCTGATACGAATGCGGTGTTGAGAACCGCTGTTGCCAACTGCTGTTCGGGTGTTTGCCGATGCGTTGGCACCTGCATTATTATTCGTTGTCCTGCCATGTCATCTCCTCAGCACTTACGACAGTCCATCGTGGAGTGTCATCGTCATTCCGAACCAACCAGGACATCAATGGAACTCGATATGTCCTGAATGGCGATTCTGTTGGATCGCTAAACGTTGCTGAATTGTCCTGCATATCGAATCCCCAAAACACCCAACCGCGATGGATTAGGGTGTGCGGATCGCCGGTGTATTGGTATCTGATCTTCTCGCTCATTTCGCCTCACCTCATCTCCCAATCCCACACGAGCGGCTCGCTTGTGTGGGATTGGTAAAACTTAAGAGTCGTGTTCTCCTCGTCAATGTAGAGTTCATTAAACTCAAACTCGATGCCGAGCGGGTGAATGGTCAACACTTTGTCACCAGGGTTGCCGTTTCGTCGGATCGTGAACTCTTGTCCTTTGCACTTCCATGATGCAACCCATCCACCTCGGATCGGCGTCGGATCGTAATCCACCTCAAACGGGCACACCGCCAACTCCTGTACGATTTCCTCAAGTGTCTGTCTCATTCCACCAACCTCCATATCACCGCCGACGTGAAGAACAACACC
>JAKQFZ010000905.1 GCA_029558215.1 Candidatus Omnitrophota bacterium | reverse complement strand
CTCTTCCGATCTGAATCGCAAAACCCGTATCACGACAGACAAGGCGCGCGAACTGACCTGTCGCATTCCCCTCGATACACACAACGCGTTTGGCACGATTCAAGCGTTCCAAGAATTTGTCGGGTACTAGTGGCCAGACCTGTGGAAAATGAAGCATTGCAGCCTTGACTCCCTCTTGACGAAGTCTCTCCAGTGCCTCTTGCACCGAACCGCAGGTCGAACCCCAACATACAAGGATAGTCTCCGCGTCTTCATCCCCTTGAAAGGAAGGCTCTACGACTTCGGAGATTATTCCCTGCATCTTTTTCATGCGCTTGAGAACCATCTGAGTTCGGATCGTGTGGTCTTCGGTGATTCTGCCCTCTTGCGTGTGCTCATCACTGTCAACAAGAACCAAGTGTTCGGTGGCACCTGGCAGAAGCCTTGGGGAGACTCCATCTTCAGTCAAGGCAAAGCGCCGATAGGGGAGAGACACATCGTCAAGCGCTGCACCGGGTCTCACTGGCTGAAGGCCTGAAACATCAGGTGGTTCGACAGCACGATAGGAGTCTGCCAAGAACTGATCTGTCAGGATGAAGACCGGGCTTTGATAGCGTTCTGCGATCTCGAATGCCTTTCGAGTCAGCCAAAAGCACTCCTCGACAGAACCGGGACTGAATATCGCCTTCGGAAAATCGCCGTGTCCTCCATGCAAAACGAATTCAAGATCGCCCTGCTCGGTCATCGTTGGCAAACCCGTTGCGGGACCCGGCCGCTGAGCAACGGCAATGACGATTGGGGTTTCGGTAATTCCCGCAAGACTGACCCCTTCTGTCATCAGCGCAAAACCACCACCGGAAGTGGCGACAAACGCGGGAGCACCGACGTACGACGCTCCGAGAGCCATATTGATGGCTGCGATCTCGTCTTCGGCCTGCTCCGCAACAACGCCCATCTGTTTGGCGCGGCTGATGATATTGAGAACGATTGTCGTCGCCGGAGTCATTGGGTAGAAGGAGCAAAACTTCACCCCTGCCGACAGCGCCCCCATGGCGATAGCCTCATTGCCGTTGATCGTCATGCGTTGCGTGTCGCTACGGGTTGCCGCGAGACGCAGCTGAGGGAGTTTGAGCCCTGCTCCAAACTGAGAAGCCTTGGACAGAACTTCCCTGTTTGCGTCAAGTTCATCGGCATGCTTTGCACCAATCAGTTCCTTGATTCCCTGAAAGATCACCTCTTCTTCCAGTCCAAGAATCGAGGCAAGAACTCCGAGAGCCGCTGTGTTTTCATATCTCTTGGTCGAAAGCGTTTTGAGCGGAACTGCGACACAGCGCTCACAACTGAGATTCCACGATTGATCCACGAGCACCCGTGCATGCTCCGACAATTCATCGCGATGAATCGAAACCGTGTCCTGATCCATGGCCACAAGAAGATCAATGGACTCCTGCGGCGCGGCGATGTCCTCTGTGCTCACCCTCACGGCAAAAGTGTTGTGTCCGCCTCGGATCCGAGACTGGTACTGCTGTGTAACCACAACAAAGTAACCGCTTCGAATCAGGCTCTTGGTGAGTACCTGACCGATGGTCACAAGCCCCTGACCCGCTTCGCCACCAATGACGATATTAAGCGCATTCGACTTCATCTGATACTAGGCTCCACCTTCGAAATTCCACTGCTCTTCCACCATGAACCAGTCGCCGGTCTTGTCAAGATACTCCAACGTGTTCTCAAGAATTCGGCGGTGCCCTCGTTCAAACTCCGCGAGGTTCGCGAGCAAGGCCTTCAACTGGCTGTCAGCCGTTTCGTCTGACCACTTCTGATAGGCGGCAGCAGACTTGTCCTCCATGTTCATCCCAATTGTAAGGGATGCCTGGTCCCCAGCCGCTGCCTTCACTTCTTTGCGAAGGCTCTCGGGAGCATCCGCAAAGATGCCTCGAAGTCTCTCATAGGTATCGGAAATCCGGGTCATCCCGGGCGTTCGACCCTCGAGCAATGCCTGAATCCACTCCATGTGTTTCTGTTCATCCGCTGCAAGCGACTGGTACATCTTCTTGGCCAGCGGGTTGGAAGCCGAGTTGGCAGCGTCCATGTAGAACGCATGACCGTCCTGCTCCAGTTTCAACGCTGTGTCCAGAATCTGTTGCTTTGTTTCGGCCATATTCCTTTTCTCCAATCTGGAAGGCACGACTGTAGTACACAGTCAATTATGCCTCTCGAAACCTTGGTGCCAAAGCACACGCCTTCTTCAGTCCGCAGACGCCGCCATGATGGACGGCATCGTGAATACTCGTGCGCCGAGTTCCTTGTCCATCATAAAGATACCACCAGGGGCATCCTTCATCATCTTGAGTTTCTGGAGAATCGCGTATGCCGTTGCTTCTTCCTCAACCTGTTCCTTGACATACCACTGAAGGAAATTGTTGGTGGCGTGATCCTTCTCTTCGATAGCCAGATTCACCAGGTTGTTGATGCTCGCCGTGACCTTCTGCTCATGGGAACAGGTGTTCTCAAAAACGTCCACTGGCGACTTCCACTTCTTTGGGGGAGCCTCGATCGTGTTCAGCGTCACCTCGCCATTCCTCTCGTGGATCTGATGGTAAATGGCAATGCCGTGAACCAGTTCTTCCTGAGCCTGAATGTACATCCAGTTGGCAAACCCGGGAAGATCAATCGAGTTGAAATAGGCTGACATCCCCAGATACAGATATGCGGAATAATGCTCCGCCGTGACCTGATCACAAAGTGCTTTCTGCATTTTCTTGCTCAACATAAGTCCTCTTCCTCCTCTTGATGGGCAAAGGAAATAAACAACCTCGCCCTTGTTTCGAATTGCTTCACAAAAGGCTTTTGACAGCCTTCACCGCGTTCTCATAGTCCGGATGATTGGTGATCTCTCGGACAATCTCAACAGAGCGCACCGTTCCTTGCCGATCGACCACAAGAACGGCTCTCGCCAGAAGTCTCAGTTCCTTGATGAGCAGCCCGCACGCCTTCCCGAAAACCGCCTCTCGGTGATCGGACAAGGTGATCACTCGGTCTACCCCTGCAGCACCACACCAACGAGCCTGCGCGAACGGAAGATCCATGCTGACTGTGAGTATGACAACATCCTCTCCCAGAGCGGCGGCTTCCTGATTGAAACGCCGCGTCTGCAGATCACAGACCGAGGTGTCCAGTGAAGGCACCGTCGAGATGACGCATACTTTTCCCCTGTAACTGGAGAGTTTGACCGCACCAAGACCCTTGTCCAACAGCTCACAGTCAGGCAACGGCTGCCCCACCTGGATCTCATCGCCAATGAGGGTCAGCGGATTGCCTTGAAACGTCACAGAACCTTTTTCCTGATTAGCCACAGGACTCCTCCTCTCAATTGACTCTGCCCGCTGTCTGTCCGGCGGGATGAGGAGAGTCTCAGCCGTCACCCCGCCAGCACATCTTCAGCTTTTCAATCAGGCCTTCCAAAGACCGTGAAGGTTGCAGTATTCGCGAACCGTGATCACGTCAGCTTTTACCTGGAACGTCGCCTCGGGGGCTTGACCCGGTTTCAGAAACTGACGATGCACCTTGTCGTCCGCGATCACCTCGATCCATTCGATGTAGTGCTTTTCCTCCATCGGATGGGCAACACTGCCGACCTTGACCTTAACCTCGCAGCATCCCTTTTCGATCACAGGGACGTGCTTTTCCTTGGCAGCATCCACCGTGTTCTCCACGTAGATTTTCATCGGCTCGCCACAGCACACCAGCTGCCCTACGCCCCCGTGAAGAACTTCCACAATGGTTCCGCACTTCTCACACTTGTAGATTTCGAATTTCTGTGCCATCTCTTCTCCTCCTCATTCGATGGATTCTCAAACCCTATCCGGGACTACCAGTTCTCCAAGGACAGCTCGAAGAACGCCTGCGGATGCAGACATGCCGGACAGACGTTGGGAGCTTCGTTGCCTTCATGGATGAACCCGCAGTTGCGACATCTCCAGACAACCGGTTGCGCCTTCTTGAACACTGTGCCCGCCTCGATGTTCTTCAGAAGACCGCGATACCTCTTCTCGTGGAACTTTTCAGCAATCAGAATGCTTTCAAAGGCCTTGACAACCATGTCAAACCCTTCATCCCTGGCCTGCTTCGAGAAGTTCTGATAAAGCGTCGTCCACTCATGTTGCTCCCCATCGGCAGCAGCCTTAAGGTTTTCCGCCGTGGTTCCAATCACGCCGGCAGGATAGGCGGCGACGATCTCCACGTCCCCACCTTCAAGGAACTTGAAGAAACGCTTTGCATGTTCCTTCTCCTGATCCGCCGTCTCTCCAAAAACCCAGGCGATCTGCTCAAGTCCTTCCTTCTTTGCCTGACCGGCAAAGTAGGTGTAGCGGTTCCTCGCCTGGGACTCCCCGGCAAAAGCCGCCAGCAAGTTCTTCTCCGTCTTCGACCCTTTCAACGATGCCATGTTCTCTTCCTCCTTATTGTTGTCCTGTTTCTAGACTATGTTCAAACGGATAGACCGTTTCAGAAACCGACTTGTCGGATGATCTGGCGAATACAGTCCGCCGAAGCCTGAAGCGCCTTTCTCTCACCATCCGGAAGCGGCGCATCAAAAATCATGTCCGCTCCATTGGCGTTGACCACTGTCGGAACTCCCAAACAGACATCCTCAATTCCGAATTCTCCGCCGAGAAATGTCGAAACGGTCAGGATGCTGTTCTCGTTCCGAAGAACCGCCTGAACAATCCGAACCATCGCCAAACCAACAGCATAGTTGGTAAAGCCCTTGGCGTCAATGATGTGATACGCGGAGTTTTTGACCTGCTCCACAATACCTGCGCGCTCAACCAGGCCACATTGCCTCGGACACACGCGGCAGCAATCATCCATCTGAATTCCGGCAATATGCGTCAGACTCCATGCGGCCACCTCACTGTCACCATGTTCTCCCAGGATGTATGCATGAACGTTGCGGGAGTCAACGCGACAGTGGCGGCTCAACAGGTATCTAAAACGTGCGCTATCAAGAACCGTCCCGGAACCGATCACCCGGGACTTTGGCAGTCCGGAAACCTTAAGAGCCACGTAGGTCAGCACATCAACCGGATTCGAAACCATCAGGATAGTCGCGGACGGGTTCCTCTCAACAATCCGGGTCACAACCTCTCGGCAGATGCCCACATTCGTTTGCACCAGTTCCAAACGAGTCTGTCCCGGCTTCTGCTTGGCACCTGCCGTGACGACGACAATTCTCGCATCCCGACATTCGTCAAAATCTCCCGCCTTGATTACGACAGGTGGAGTAAAGGGAAGACCGTGGTTGAGATCCATGACCTCACCTTCAGCGCGCTTTCGGTCGAGATCAACAAGAACGATCTCATCGGCCTCACCTGAGATCTGAAGTGCGTAGGCAAACGTCACACCAACGGCACCCGCTCCAATCACAACCACTTTTCGATGGTCTGCCATATCGCGACACTCCTTACTTCTTCTGGACTCGGTAGCCAGACGATTCCAGTTGAGAGCGCATCTGTTCAAAGTCGAGCTCATGCCCCTGCACCTGAGCAAGCCCCTGTTTCAAGTCCACCGACACAGACGACACACCACGGCACGCGGACAATGTCTTTCTGACGGTCTCGGCACAGTGAGCGCAGGTCATCCCGGAAACCTGTAAAACCGTCCCCGTCTCTGGGGAAAGCGTAGCAGGTTTGGCGGACGTCTTCCATGAACGAATCCAGGCAGCGCCGCAGATGGCGCAGAGCACCAAGGCTGAGACAGACTTGAGCCATAGGGGCATCATGCTGTGGTAGTGCGTCATCGCCTGCTGTCCCGTCGTTTGATAGACTTGGTCGAGGATCAACCCGCCACCGATTGCTGTGACCGAAACGGTGAGTAGATAGAGAACCGCCGTGCGTCGTCCCATGGTGCGCCAGATCGTAACGATCGTTGCCGCATTGGTTGCCGGACCCGTCGTCAGGAACACAAACGCGGTTCCTGGAGAGACCCCTTTAGCGATAAGTGCCGCGGCGATTGGAACCGAAGCCGTCGCACAAACATAGAGGGGCAGACCGACCAGCATCATCAGAAGCATTGAGGCAAAGCCTCCCCCAAAGACTCCGTGAAAGAAATCATCCGGAACAATCGAGGAGATGATCGCCGCCAGGGCGATCCCCAGTGCGAGCGATTTGTAGATATCCCCCGGCAATGTCACAAAGCCATGTCGCAACCCATGGAGCAGTCGTCCTCTGAGGGCGTTGTCCCCGTTGTAGCAGCAGCTCTCAGCGCAGGGTTCGGTGCTGGAACCGTGAGCAGGATCGTCCTTCTCAAACGGGATCAAGAGTCCGCCTCCAAGAAGTCCACTCACAAAGGCGGCCAATGGCCTGAAGACTGCAAACACAGGACCCAGGAGACTGAAGGTGACAAGAATACTGTCTACACCCGTCTGCGGCGTGGACAGAAGAAAACTCGTGGTTGCCGCCCGTGTGGCTCCTTGGTGTCTCAACGAAACCGCAACAGGAATCACCCCACACGAACACAAAGGAAGTGGAACACCAAAGAGCGAAGCCTTCAGAACGGGAAGGAAACCCCGTCCCCCAAGGTGCCTCTCCACAAGTTTCTGCGATATCACGATGGACAAAATGCCAGCGACCAGGAATCCAAAGAGCAGATAGGGAGACATCTCCGTCAAGACACCCCAGAACTCCGCCACAGCCGACATCAGATGACCCGTCATGCCGACACCTCACTTTGCTCAGCAAGTACCGACCAGAGCGCCTGTGGTTTGATTCTCTCTCGAATCCCAAGGCGACTCAGGGCAAAGTCATACCGAACGGGATCCTCCGCATCGAAATGCCTGAATCCTTCCGTGACTTCAATCGCCGCCCGAAAGTCTGCCTGCTTTCTGTCTGTCAGACCAAGATTCCGGCATATCCAGTGCATGTGTGTATCCAAAGGAATGATAAGTCGGCTTTGAGGAACAGCATTTGCCCAGTCGCCCATGTCCACATTATCCTTTCGAACCATCCACCTGAGATAGAGATTCAGTCGCTTGCAGGCACTTCCATCCAAAGGCGAAGGCACCAGACTGAAACCTTGGGCAGAGGAGTCGCCCAGTTTGGTGGCAAAGGCTGTCAGTGCGGGCACGAGGCTGTCATCTTGAGAGCTCATGCCACTTACAAAGCATTCGCACAATGAGCCATACTCTTTGAGAACAGCCCTCACTCGACAGAGCAAATCCACGATTTGATCCGCTCGAGTGAACCGGTGTTTGAAACCGCGCAGAAGATGATGCATCTGACTGCATGTGGACTCTTCGACAAAGCGACGGGGACTGCCCATGATATCCAGCAGTGATTCAGCACTCTTGAGAATCTGTCCGACACGGCCATAGGCTAGGCACGAGGCAATGAGTCCGACGATTTCACGGTCTGCGGAATCCTGGTAGGGATAGAGCATCTCGACGGGATCCGGATGCACATAGTCGCGGCTGTCGTACTTCCGCCTCAGCCGTTCCAATGCTTCCCTTTTCACTTTCCGCTGGATCATGAAGTTGCCCCCGAACTGGCCTTTGCCCGCTTCCGATGAGGCCTCTGTGACGGCTCAGCCTGCCGACAGCAAGGACAGACACCATAAAACTCCAGAAAATGCCCTTCGACCATAAATTGGGTCGTATCGGAGACCGACTCCTCCATATCATCCAGGGAGTCCAGGCAAACATCAACCAGGCGTCCGCAGCACATACATCGAACATGATAGTGATCGTCGGGATTGTCATCGAAGCGTTTTGAGGATCCAACTGGAGACAATGCCCTGATCTCTCCACAGGACGAGAGTCGTTGCAAATTTCGATAGACCGTACCCATACTGATCTTCGGAAGTCTCTTCTTGACGGCCTCATAAACTTCGGATGCGGATGGATGTGACTTCAGTTGGGAAATCTCTTCGAGGATAATCCTCTTCTGACGAGTCATTCTTGAAGTCTTTGTCTTTATTGCAGTCATCTCCGCCTCCGACTACTATTGATAACGATTATCAATACCATTAAGTTACTGAGTAATATCGTTCGGGTCGGGTTACAGTAATGGCGAAGGTCTGCTCTGCTGAAAATCCCCCTCAAACCCACTCGATAAGGGGGGACTAGAGATGCTCTCCGCAAAATCCCCCTTGCCCCCCTTACTCTAAGGGGGGTAAGAACGGGCCTGCCCCCCTTAACAAGGGGGGATCAAGGGGGGATTTG
>JAKQFZ010000879.1 GCA_029558215.1 Candidatus Omnitrophota bacterium | reverse complement strand
CCACAAAGGCACGAAGGTGGTCGTACCAGATCACCCGTCGCCTTTTGTGGCTCTGTGGCTTTGTGTGAGCCCCGACTCTTTTCAGACGCGGATTCACGCCGACCGACATGGATTCGATCCTGTCATTCCCGCGAAAGCGGGAATCCACCTGTCCGACATGCGATGGTCGTCTGTCCTTTACGAACGCCGTTTCACCGATTTTTGTGCTTGCCAGTTCTCTGCGTATTCATGACAATGTTTTTGGGAAAGTCCTTTTGATGACAAAAGGGCGATGGAGTCAGGCCAGTACTTATGCCGAGTCCAATTGAAGAGAAAGTGACCAGCCACGTGTGTCACCTCATCTCTATGGGGAAAGAGCTTCTGCAAAGGCCCAATGCCTACTGCGTGGGGGATTGCAGGCTGGCAGGAGATATATCACAGTGGATTGCCTCCAGTGTTGGTGAGCTACTGGCTGTGATGCCGGAAGAATGTGCAGACTACAGCGAACTTGCTGCGATCAAAACCCAATATACAGATGGCCAGAGTATTCTTCTGTCTTCTTCTGCAAATCACATACGCAGGGTACTTGCGAATCTTAGTATTGCGCGTGAGTGTGTTATGGCAAGCGCAAATGCGGATGAGAGAGACATACCGCCGCAGAACCGTGCTTGCATATCCCATGAGCAGCTCAGAAGGCTCGTTGACTACGTGAAGACTGAACTGATAGCGTGTCTGGTAGGCAAAGAGGATGGCAGGACTCGGAAGACGGCCATACTCCATATATATGGCAGGATCTACATGTGGGCACAGAGCATGGTGAAGCTCGACGCGCTTCAGGACTGCCTTGCATTGGCTGGTTGTCTCAGGGCGATCCTTGAACTCTACATCGATATGGAATTGATGGCCGCCAACACAGACCTGTTGGATGTGGAGAGATACTTCTCTTTTCAGCAGGTCGAGAAGTGGAAACAGGCCAGAGCCATAGTTGGCAGACGGACCGAGTTCAACATTGGTGACTGTGGAGAGAGGTTGTCCCACCGGTAGTTGAAGGTTGAAAAAGCGATGGCTACTCCGGCCTGATGGCAGGTACCATCAGGCCGACCAGATTATTCACGATTCGAAGGAGTAGCCATGAACCCGACA
>JAKQFZ010000870.1 GCA_029558215.1 Candidatus Omnitrophota bacterium | reverse complement strand
GACTGGTTGCAGACTCCTAACCAGTGTATCTTGCATGTCATTTGGGAGAGACCCCACGCCTTTGATGACACCAGGACCTCCGTTCTGCCAGTGAATAGTGAACGCCCGAGTTTGTTTCTGACTGGGCAATGTATGTTCGGCAATATGCAGTAGGACTTCTGTCCCTCCATCAATGAGCGCGAGCGAGGCGAGGAGCTTGAGCACTGGCCCAAGCTCTCGAACTGTAATCGTGACCACCTTGTCAAACGGCCTATTTACTGTGTCTACTTCCGCAGCAATTGTGGGCAGACTCATGCTTGGTAAGCGGCGAAGCTCAGAGTTCTTAAAGCATTTCGAAGTCTGCAGGAACTGTCTCACGCCGGTTTCGGCTGCAGTTTCCCGCTCCGGCACGTCCTTCTAATCTGGACGCCACTGAGGCGCCCAGAGGACGAGTGCAGAGGTCAGACTGTCGCAGATGGGAGGCTGGGGTGATGGTGTGATTGTTACGGTCGTGGTTGCACATCCTGTCAGGGCCGCCCATGTTGTCGCAATTGCTGAACGATAGAGGTAATTGAATAGATGACGCATCTGCGATTTCAATACGTTCCGTATGAGGTTTTCGTACTGAGATAGCTTTGGTTGAATGAATTATGGATGAGACCGCTCGTGGTTCGTCAAGCGCAGAATCAGAACAAGGCCGCGGCAGGAGAAGGGGAGTTGCGGCTAGTCGAGATCTTCGGGGAAACTTCTCCGAAATCTCCTGCGTAGGTCGGCGAATGATTTTGTGAAGGTGTTCTGGGAAGGAGAAGCGTGAACATGATCCCCGGACTTGTTGTGAGTCCCAATGGGTTTGGCCCAGGACTTTTCAGCGGTACAAAACCGGCTCACGTCGACCCACGCCTCGCATCCAATCGAGATCGGCTCTGAATGGAGTGGAAGGGAATCTTTGTGCTTTGTGGGGATGAGGAAGGAGTAGTCCATTCTTTGATGACTCCAGAAGCTATTGGAAACTTTACAGCCTCATGCTCTTCTTGCCTATTCCCCGATAGTAGTCCCACAGAGTTTCACCGCGACACGATCCTGATTCTTCTCAGAAGGCTGCAATACGTCTCTCCGCTACATCAGCAAGGCGAGTGCCACACGAAGGTAGTTTCGAGCTGCCGAGGATTCCGTCATATCATATTGATTGTGAAGACAAATGCTTCTGTCTGCGGTAAAGCCAGAAGTCTTACTTCTGTATCCGAAAGG
>JAKQFZ010000862.1 GCA_029558215.1 Candidatus Omnitrophota bacterium | reverse complement strand
CATCAGTCGCTGGCTGAACCAGGCCGGATTCAAATTGCAGGGAATCTACGACGGATTCTCAATTGCTCCTCCAAAGGATCATTCGGAACGCATTCACTTCGTCGCCCAACGTCCCGAAAACGACAACGAAGAAGGAGTTTGATTGTGTTGTTCCTATTCACCGCTCTCGCCCATGCCCAGCAGGTCGCGCCACCAGCGCCCGGGGGACAGTTCTCACCCTCGAATTTGATCCTTTTGTACGCGATCATTGTCGGAGGATTTGTGTTTCTAATCATCCTGCCTCAACGCCGGAAGCAAAAGGATCATGACAGAAAGCTGGAAGCGCTCAAACAAAACGACAGGGTCATCACCAATGGCGGAATCTTCGGAACGATCTCTCGGATCAAAGGTAATGTGGTTGAGCTGAAGATCGCCGACAACGTCAAGGTGGATATCCTGAAGTCGTGTATCAGTTCAACAGTCGAGGAAGAGAAATAGGGGGAGGTTTCAGACAATGGCAAAGAGTATCGGCAGTGGTGCAACAGAAGGTCGTGACAAGGCAGTGGATTTGGCGGTAAGCCAGATCGAGAAACTCTATGGCAAAGGCGCGATTATGCGGCTGTCGGAAAAGCCGCAGTTCGAGGTGTCCGTGATTCCAACCGGTTCTCTGGCGCTCGATGCCGCTTTGGGTATTGGTGGGCTGCCCCGGGGTCGCGTTGTGGAGATTTTCGGACCGGAATCCTCGGGCAAGACAACACTGGCACTTCATGCGGTTGCTGAGGCACAGAAAGCCAATGGGGTTGCTGCCTTTGTAGACGCCGAGCATGGTCTCGATGTCGCTTACGCACAACGCTTGGGCGTGGACATTGACACCCTGCTCGTGTCACAACCCGATTCAGGTGAACAGGCGCTGGAAATCGCCGAACTCCTGGTTCGTAGCAACGCAATCAGCATCATTGTGGTGGACTCCGTTGCGGCTTTGGTTCCAAGAGCTGAGATCGAAGGTGAGATGGGAGACGCGCATGTCGGGCTTCAGGCACGACTGATGTCCCAGGCGCTGCGCAAACTCGTTGCCACGATTTCCAAGACCAACTGCTGTGTCATTTTCATCAACCAGATCCGTGAGAAGATCGGCGTTATGTTTGGCAACCCCGAAACCACGCCGGGCGGTCGAGCGCTGAAATTCTACGCCTCGGTACGACTGGACATCCGCCGGATCGAGTCCATCAAAGACAAACAGGACATCGTCGGAAACCGAACCCGCGTCAAGGTCGTCAAGAACAAACTGGCTCCTCCGTTCAAACAGGCTGAGTTCGATCTGATGTACGGCACTGGAATCTCCCGTGAAGGGGATCTAATTGCCTGCGGGGTCGAAGCACAGCTGGTTGACAAGAGCGGAACCTGGTACTCCTATGGGGACGTGCGTCTGGGGCAGGGCGCGGAAGCCGCAAAGAAATTCCTTCAGGAAAACCCCAACATCAGCCTGGAACTGGAGACGAAAATCCGCGCAAGCCTGGGACTGATCGGAACCAGCACAGGCAAAACGGTAGAAGAGTAGGAATCTACTCCGAAGACATTAACTATCAAGGTGATTGATGGCCAGTTGATTTCTGAAACGACAGCAGGCACAAATCGTCGAATCTTCTGTTTTCAGAATCCTCAAACTCTCAACACTATGGGTGTATCCGCGCCGTCGTTCAAGGCGTGATCACCTGCGGGGGCTCGTCGCGAAAAAGCGAGAGGTAGTCACTGTAGAGAAATCTGCGGTTGCGTGCTTGGCCAGTCATCTCGTGGAGAATGCCCTCCTTGACAAGTCGTGCGACGAGGCTGTTCGCTGCAGGGTACGTGGTGCCGATAAGTCCCTGTACATCGCTGACCGAGACGACGGGCTGCCGATAGAGATGCTCGAGTGCACGATGGGCGTTACCAGCGGCGCGACCGAACGCCACGGTAATCAGATCACGGTGCTTCTCTCGCAGATCTAGTAGACGGCGAGCCGTCTCCGTCGCTTGTCTGCTGACCTCAATAACGCCCTTAAGAAAAAAGCCGAGCCAACGCTCCCAATCGCCTGTGTCACGCACTGACTGGAGATGATCGTAGTAATCTTGTCGGTGCCGCTTGAAGAACCAGGAAAGGTAGAGTACCGGCTTGTGCAGTACTTTCTGTTCGCAGAGAAGAAAAGTGATGAGTAATCGCCCAATTCGGCCATTTCCATCCAGAAAAGGATGGATCGTCTCGAACTGTGCATGAGCAAGACCGATCTTTATCAGAAGAGGTAGTTTGCTCTCGTTGTGCAGAAAGCTCTCGAGATCGGATAGCAGCTGTGGCACGTTGTGAGGCGGTGGTGGAACAAAGACGGATTCACGAAGTGTACAGCCCACAGGACCGATCCAGTTCTGCGTATTCCGGAGTTCTCCCGGAGTGAGGCGATGACCGCGACCGCCCCGAAGCAGCCGTTCGTGAATCTCCCGAATGAGCCTCACCGAAACGGGCAGATTCTGCAGTCTTTCAAGCCCATGGTTCATGGCAGCAACGTAGTTGAAAACCTCGGCAACATCGCTCGGATTCTTGCTACTGAGTGCTTTGGCTTCTGCGGCAAGCACATCCTGAAGAGAGCTTTGCGTACCCTCAATCTGACTGGAGAGAACAGCTTCCTTGCGGACATACATGGCTACAAACAAGTCGGGATTAGGAAGCGTATAGATGGAACCGTCAAGTCGGCCTAGAGCACGATCAGCACTTGACAACAGGGCCTGCAGTTCAACCTTCATTTCGATTGGTGGGTCAGGTGGCAACGGATTTGGGATGAAAGCCCGATAGCCAGTCGGTTGCTGCACATAGCGCCCCCCTCGGCATACGATGCTGCATTGTGCTTCCGCCGCCATGCTTAACTCCCAGTTTAGTGTAACGCCGATCCGCCGCCATATTAAAGTCTACGTTTACTATAGGAGAAATCCCACCTATATGCAAGACTTCTTTCATGACTTTGTCTCGAGTACCAAGTCATGAATCACTTCCCGGCAACTCAGTGAGTGGCTCTGGGGGATAGGGATTCCTCTTGCTAACGCGAACCCCGAGTCAGAGTTAGATTTCGGCGGTCAGTCTTGAGCAAGGCATTCATGACCTCTGCATGGGAAGGTCATTCTCTTCAGACTCGATTTCCTCTTCCTCGATCTCCTCGATGATGGGAAGCAAGTCATCCATCGAAAGATCAAGGAATTCTATCTCGTCTTCCATCTCCTCGAACTCTTCAATCATCTTCAACACCCCCTTGTAGAGATGACTCAGAAAAGGCTCCTTCCGTTCTTACGCGCCGCAGCGCTGAGTATTCAGAGTTCACCCTCCTGTTGTCGGTTCCCAGTTGAGGCTGAACAGGAAGAGATCCAGGGCGTCCACCTTTCCGTCCCCGTTCAGATCGACTTCTGGCGAAGATGCGGCGAACTTCTCCACGAGTCGAGAGAGATCTCTTGAGTCAACAAACCCATCCGCGTCATAGTCACCTGGTCTGGTCGTAGGAGTTGGTGTTGGTGTCGGTTGATCCTGATACGGAGGCGTGTCGCCGAAATAGTACACGTAGAAAGCGCTGTTCGGAGCGCCGTTCAGTATGCCTCCAAACAGGATGATCACATCCTGCCCATTGACTTTCACCAAAGCCGACTGAGCATAAGTCAGGGGCGGACCATCGGCACAACGTGTCCAGGCGGATGTCTTCGTATTGTAGAGCCAGGTTTCTCCCGTTGGCACATCCGTCGCTTGGAGACTGGGTGCCGCACCAATGTTGTACTTGTAGCCCCCCGAAACAAACAGAGTATCGGTGAGAGACTGCACGGTGCCAAAAGAACGGGGGATAATCGTCGGGTTCTGATTGCCCATCATCCAGTAGTTGTACGTTGTGTTGTAGTACCACAGATCAGCCAGGGGGGAACCACATGGCGCAACACCCCCATAGACGTAGAGAGTTCCATTGTTCATCGCTGTGTACGAGCCGAGTGAAGCAAGCCCGGGCTTGGTTGCCCTGCTCTCCAGCTGTTTGTTCTTCCAGTCGAGTCTGCGAAACAAGTTCGTCATCTGTATGGCATACATTTCCGTCGCCGTGCGAATCTCCGGCTGGTAGTCCAGTGGCGAGTCCGTATACATCCCGCCTGTGATATAGGCTGCGTCGGATTCCTCGAAGTACTGAATGCCAGGAAAGTAGTTCCAGAGATTTGTTACAGATGAGACAAATCTGGAAGAACTCCACAGACTTGCCGTTGCGTCATACACCCAAAGCCTGCTTGCCTCAGCCTCTGAATCTTCGGTTACTCGGTAGCCTCCATAGATAAGCATCTCGGTGACGCTCTTGGCCGCCGCTCCATGTGCAAACATCCTTGGCGGAGAAGTCACACTCGTAATCAGCCAGGAATGCAGTGAGCTTGGATCAAACCGATACAAGTCTCCGAGGACACCGTCGTCCTCAGAAATGCCATCCTGCAGTTCCGGATTGGCAGATGATGAGCCTAGAACAACCGTCCTGCAACCAAAGATGTAGCATTCCCCATTCAGCGCAACCATGCTGTGTCCCCATCGCGCTGAAGGAACAC
>JAKQFZ010000851.1 GCA_029558215.1 Candidatus Omnitrophota bacterium | reverse complement strand
CAGACTCTTTACTCTCGGCCCGGACCGGGTGGAAAGATTCACTCTCCCAGCTGGTAAGGTGGCTCTCTTCGCCCTCCTCGATGGCAAGCGGGTTGCGCGGCATGAGACAACACTTCAGTCCGGAGTCTCGTATGCTGTCGTGGTCATCTCGAAGCGCTGGTATATGGAGGTCCGGATGGATGAATCGATTGCTGCGTATGGGGAGAGACGGTCTCGCTAAAGGAGGGGAGGGTAATCTACGCCAGCAATCCCTCTGAAGCGTGGCACACACTCGCGAACTTTCTTACACTCCATCGCACCTCCATTCGTCAGGCAGGTCGACACCGCATGCCCGGCTGTACTAAGTCAGGATCGCGGTCTCTCGGCCGTAGGGTCTACCTTTCAATGGCCAGGATCTCTCGACACACAAGCCGGGTTCTGCCGAGTCCTTCGCATACTTTATTGATTGCAGATTCGACTTGATTGTGTTCGATGCCAGCCCCCTGGAGCTCGGTGAGATGTTTGAGACTGTGTTCGCTGTGGATATCGCCGAGTAATTCAATAGATTCAAACCGATAGCCGCAACTATTCTTCTCTGCAAAGTGACGGAGGATCGCACAGGTGTGTGCTGTGTCGATCTTGCTAAGCGCCTCAATTGCACCTTGCCGGATCCAGTGTTCCTCCTCCGGGGAGGCAAAGACAGCAAGCAGCCTGAGAAAGAAATCGTCAGGTGTTGCTTCTCCTCCGAGAATCGACCGCATCCTCCGCCGAAGCTCTCTTGCTTCTTCAGGATCCGTGATTTCTGTCATCAGTCGTATTGGGGCCAATTGTTGGACTCTATATCGAGCATCAGAAGCAAAGAGTGGAAGTACTCCGTCATTGCCTGCACAGACCGAATCCAGAAGATCTAGTAGTTCGGCTTGTGTCCACAATCTCGCATACGACTCATTCTTTTTTATCCTGATCATGATTGAGATCACTTTGTGTTCATGTCGATCAATCATGCCTTTCATGAGGTTTTGGACGAGACCGAGGGTAACCTTCCTATACTTACTCGATGTGCCGGATTCACGCCAGCACGTTCCTTCGTACCAATAGCCCCCATTGAGCATTATTAACAGAGCGGTTAGGACACCAGCCATTAATACCTCATCTGCACTCGTCCTACCGAGATCATAGAGTGACTCGATACTTCTGTGTGACCCGATGCGGGTCAGAGACTCAAGAGCGGTTTGCCCTATGTGCTGTTCCTGTGAAGTCCGCAGAATCTCTATGAGCGTGTCCACAGCGGAATCGGAGGCTATTGATCCGCAAATCTCTATCAGGCGGATCAGACGGTCATCCTGGTCGGAATGAGATGGATTATCCGGTGTGGCTTTCGATTGTTCTAGACGAGTTTCTATGAGTTCGTGAATATCATGCAGAATTATGTCCAGAGCTCTCTCGGAGTTCATCTCAACCAGAGCATCCAAAGCACAATCATGAAGTAATGCATGTTGAAGGAATGATGCTATTACACGCTCATTCTCCTCACCGCCCAGTGAACCGAGAATTTCAATGACATGCGACTGGACCGTGGGGTCAGTGGATGTGCCCAGCAGGTCAACAAGCTGGATTCGAAACTCTGCGGACCAGTTCTTGAGCCTTATGAAGCCGTCTCTGGCTGCGTACTGAAAGATTGGATTGCTGAAGAGGTGAAACAACAACGGTATGGTCCGTCGCGAGCGGATATGTGTGGCCGATTGAGCTGCCGCCAGCCTGTGAACCTCATCGTATGCCGGGTTGTTTATCCATCTCTGAAGGTGGTCAATTGCATGCGGCGAGTCTGTCTCACCGAAAGACTGGATAAGCTCGATGCCCAGGGTTAGGTTTCGTTCCGATATTTCCCGTTCTATCAACTCTGCCAGCGCGTCGACTGCTTTGGGGTGGCGGGCGTGGACAAGGAGCGCACAGATTTTGCGGTACTTGGCGTGGTCCCACGGCACCTCATCAAAAATCTGCGCTGCAAGATCTGATCTGAGAGTCCCGATTGGCGACGGGTCGTAATGACAGAGTGAAGCGAATCCTTTGTGAAACGAATCGCGCTTGTAAACATCATGATCCTCGCCTCCCGGCGCATACGTGATTATGGCCTGTTGAATGTTCTGGAGAGCACAGTCCTCGACCACCTTGCATTCGGCGATGCAATGGGCCGCCAATAGTAGCCGGTAATGTTCCGAAGTATCTCTCCCATTGTGTGCGATCTCTTCATTCCAGATTCGGTTGACGATGAGAGTGCAGTTGTCGGAGATGCTGCACAGGAAGCGGATGACGTTTCTCCATCTTGGACTGAGGATGCGTTGTTCAGTAAGTTGGTCTTCTCCTTCGATCCACCTGCGGCCTTCCTTGAGATAGCAGGCTGCGAGGAATTCCTGGAAGGTTTGGTGGAGGAATTCGTAGTTCTTGTCTCCTTGGTCTATAAGGATGCCGTTGTGGATGGAGATCTCTTTGCGGGCCCGTGCCTTCTCAGCGTTTGAAAATCCGTCCCAGGAGATGATCATCGAGTCGAGATGATGTTGACTTACCGGGTATTGTCGCGTGACGAATGTGTCATAGGCGAGGCGTGCGAGGAAGGCTTGTTTCGAGGGCCATGGGACGGTGGACCTCGTGGGGAAATCTTTGATTTCCTCATTGAGCCTCTCGTAAAGGATGAGGAGAAACTCGTTGTAGAGAGGCCCAATGCGGCGGGGAAGTTCCCAAGTGTCTTCGTCGGGGGCGATGAGGTTGCAGAGTAGGGTGAGGAACAGCGGATTGGTGGCCAGGTCAGCGGTTTGTGGGTTGTCGTCGAAGTAGCGGTTGGCTTGTTCGCGTTTAGCGTCGGTCGTGAACCATTTCTCGATGAAGGCATGCACTTGTGTTTCGTCGAACCTGGGGAGTGCGCAGATTGTGAAGTTTCGCTGGGGAAAGGTGTGGGCATGAAATGCACCAGGCCGGGAGACCAGGATGACGTGATCGTCCCT
>JAKQFZ010000849.1 GCA_029558215.1 Candidatus Omnitrophota bacterium | reverse complement strand
ATCTTCCTAAGAGCCAATTTGGTTATCGGTCAGAGATGAAAAAGTCTTGAGCACTTTTTTCAGTACTCTGAGCGAAAAAGAGGAGGGATGAAGATGGTGCAGTTCAGTCGTGGAGTGGGTTTTGGCATCGCGAGAAACCTCGACAAGACCAACCAGACCATCCAGACAGCGCTTTCTCAACTGTCGTCTGGGAGGAGATTGACCAGTTTCTCAGTTGATGCGTCGGGTGGCTCTCTTGCGACCAAGTTGGAGTCTGCCTATCGTGGGCTGAACGAACAGATTCGCGCTGAAGAGGATCGGATTTCCATGCTCCAAATCCAGGAGGGTGGTCTGGGCTCGATTACGGATAATCTCCAGAGAATCCGCGAACTCCAGGTCCAGGCGGGCAATGATACCCTGAACACGCAGGGACAGCAGGCCATTCAGGGCGAGATTGACCAGTTGACTCAAGAGATCCAGAAGACACTCGCTGAAACCGAGTTCGGAGGCAAGCAGCTGCTTCAGGCAGGGCCTGAATTGGAGGCGTTCCTGACAGCGGGCCCCGCGGCAACAGGCGATGTGACAGCCACGGACAAAGTCATTGAGGAAGTGACAGCGCAGAGATCCACCGCGGGCGCAGACATCAACGCAGCACAGAGCAAGGTCAACAACCTGCAAGTGGCTTTTGAGAACACCCTTGCTACTTACTCCCGAATCGCGGATATGGATATCGCGCAGGGAGTTACTCAGCTGACCAACAGGGACATTCTTCAGCAGATGACCATGGGAACTCTGAAAAACTTCATGAACATCAGCAGACAGAAGGTCCTGGGTCTGATTGGCACTTTGGGCGGCTGAGAGCGTTTTGACCGAGAGACTGTCTCTCGATGAAATCCAAGCACCGCATGAGGTGGTGCCATGTTGTCGGCATTTAAGACAGGCAATGGAATGCCTTGGTGGGTATCTTTGTCCCATCAAAAAGGGTATGCCCTGCGGGGAGGGAGTGTTGCCCAGTCTCCCAAAACCAGGGGAGATTCTGTTGGATGTGTCCAGCGGAGCAGTTGCCAATTTCCGCACGCAGCACACGAAGATTGCGGACAGAACGACACCAACCTCAACCTTTCGCCAATTGTCCGGAAAGAAGGTGACGGTTCCTCGGATTCTGCTCTCGTTGGACAGAAGAGCAATGCCGAACGCACCTACCATCTGACCCCTCGCGAGTACTCACCTGATCCGCCGAACACTTTTCCCGACGCAACCTCGTTTGTGTACGTTTTCTCCCACGAGAAACACAACGGCGCAATTCACAGAATCCAGGCGCGTTCAGAGGACTGGCAGATCGTCTCACAGGATGTCCGGATTCTGACGGCTCTCAGCCAAGAGAGTCTTGCTCTGGTGGCGGTAGCTGGAGAGTCGGCCACGACGTTCCAACAGGACAACGGTCGCACCCTGACCGCGACCGACCAGATTCACAGCCGATCCATGCGACAGATAGGCTCGAAATGGTTTCTAGGTCTGGACAGGGAGGTCGGCCCTGTCCTGGAAATCTTCGACGGAATGGGCTCGGCACAAGTAACCCGTTCAGCATTGAGAGACCTGTTGGCAGCGACACAGAACGGACAAGATCAAACCTTCTTCTTTGGACGCAAATCCTCAGACTTTGTGGCCGCCCGAGAAACGCTCATCACACTTCAGTCTGCTTTCGGAAGGTTGAACAACCTGCTGAGGCAGACTTTGGAGAGTAAGTCCCTCCTCGGACTGTCTGCTCGTTCCTCGGAACAAGCGATCCGCATGTCGGTCAATGCAGGCAGCAAGACGGGCACCACGGTCTTTCAACTCCAATCCACCGCACAGACTTACCGGATCTCGAGTGATGTTTTCGGCGACCCAGACAGCCCTCTCGACTTCACAGGTGCTCTGTCCATCGGCGGAGTACGTGTGACCATTTCCCCGTCGGACACACTCAACTCGCTGGCTGCCTCGCTCAATCAAACCGAGGATGTCAATGGCAATTCACTTCTTGAGGACAGCGAGGATCGGAATCGAAATGGCTTGTTGGACTTCGGAAATCAGAATTCCGGTGTGTCCGCCTGGGTCGAGGATGGTCGTCTGTTCTTGGAGTCTATAACTGCCGGGTCGTCTCCCTTCTCCATAAACAGTGAGAACGGTGTCGCTGAATCGCTAGGGCTTCTGAAAGTCGTCCCCAACAATACGACGCACTACAAGAACATAGTGCACCGGGGAACGGACGCCGTGATCGCTCACGAAGGGCAGATCTATGTCGGAGACGGGAATCGCTTCACCAATCTTCCCAACACAATCTCATTGGAGATCAATCCACAGACACTTCCCTTCGCTCCGTCCGAGGCCAATCCCCTTGCGTTCACCGCAACTGTTTCGGCAAGTCCGGAGAACTCTGCTAGGGCTATTCGGGAATTTGTGAGCACCTACAACAAAGTCATGGCCGAGTTCAATGACGCGGTCATGTATCCCGGTGTCTTAGACTCCGACGTGCTTCTTTTTACTCTGCGCGCCGATATGTTGGAGGCACTCAACCGAAAGCAGGCACCGAACTTCTCCAACGACACACCCCTGCAACAGATTGCAGACATGGGAATCGAAATGCGCAGTTCACAACGCCTGCGTATTCCGCAACTAGCGCTTATCCAGATGCGAAACAGGCGCATGGCAGGAGTGGATCAGAAATCTGCGGAAGCTGTTGATTCGGTACCCGGATTTCTGAAGAGCCTGCAGCAGATCGGAGTCGTGGACAGAACAGATGGCCTGCTGGAGATCGATGAGACAACTCTTCACAAGGCACTTGTTGAGAATAGAGAACAGGTCTATTCCCTTCTGGCTTCAGAGGATCAAGGAGTCCTGGAGGCGTTCAGAAGGCTGGTGGCAGAAGCCTCTTCGCAGAAGTCCGGACGAGTCAACAATCAGATTCAGTTCTATGACAACATGGTTTCACGCCATGAACGCATTCCCGTCGAACGCCAGCGCTACTTCGAGTTCTCGGCAGAGCAGTTCACCGCTCGAAAGGCAATGGGTGAACTCCTGGATGTCCGTACGTAACACTGAGAACGCAACCTGCTGATGAACTCAGCGCTTCTTTTTTCGCAGGTGAGTGGAAAGGATTTTCGTTCGGATGTCTTTGAATGCAGGATCAAGAGAGTATATCTCTTTCCAGATCTCAATGGCGGCGTCAATCTTCCCCTGTTCCTCAAGGGCGAGTGCCAGATTGTAACGAATCTCCTTGAAGAGGGCTGGATTGGGTTCGGGGATTTCGTTTGCCCTCTCAAAACTCTCAACGGCTGCATCGAGTTCCTTTAAGTTCAGGTGACAAAGCCCGATGAGATTGTGAATCTCCAGCTTCTCGTCCGAGGAGAAATCATGTCCCGCTTTCCCGACAAAGCCCTGCAACTGCGTCAGCACCGTGGGATATCTGCGATGTTCAAAGTTGACACGAGCCTGCGCAAGGACATCCGCGGCGGCCTTTGGCGCTTTCTGCTGTGTGGTCTTGACCGGTTCGCGCGAAACCGATGGCATGGGCTTTGGTGCTCCCGCAACAGGGGACACATAGGGTTTGCGACCTGCCACACTGGTCTTCTGCTCCTGCCCCTTGAGGAAGTCAATCTGACGCTGCGTCTCAGTGCTCGGTGCCACCACCTGCAACTTCTGAAGCAACATCATTGCCTGCTCTGGATGGCTGCGCTTCTGCCAGACTCTTGCAAGACTGCGCCATAGATCTCCTGCACCTGGAAACTCCTGAAGATCCTTGTCAATCATCTGTGCGGCTCGGGCAAACAAACCTCGCTCGCAATAGACTTCCATGAGGGAAGTGTAGGCTTCACGCGCTCCATCCAAGTCTCCGAGCATGAGAAGTCCCTTGGACAGTTTGCCAAGCAGTGTCACGTTGGTCGGTTCGATTTCGACCGCCTGCTTCAGACTTTGTGTGGCCTGGCCAAGCTCCCCTTTCGCCCATTCCGTATCCGAAACACGTCGAAGAAGTCGGATGGCTTTGTCTGTAAGCCCCTGCTCTCCGTAGACCTTGGCCAGTTCGATGGCAAGATCATGATTGTTGGGATCAATGTCTAGAGCACGGTGATAGATCTCCAGCACATTGCCCAGCAATCCTTTCTCGCGGTAAGTGTTTGCAAGACTCCTGAGTTGGGCAACACCCTTCTCCATTTCTCCACGTTCCAGGTAGAGAGAAATCAGCTCTTCCCGAGCATCACCATCAGACGGAGCGATCTGAAGAAGTATTTCATACTGCTGAATCGCCTGCGTTCGGTCGCCTTTATCCAGATAGACTCTGGCCAGAGCCAAACGATGTTCTGCGATCCGATGCTGGACTTCAATCTCATTCTCCGAGGGGGTGCGAAGCATCAACACAGAACCCGTGTACATAGACTGATCCTGAGTTTGGGTCTGCTCATTCAGGTACTGCTGGGTCAGAACCTCTATCATGAGAAGGCGTGCCTGAATCTGGTCAGGCGCACTGGTGAGAACTCGCTCCAAGACGGAGTCCGCACTGTCGAGTTGTCCCTTTTCAAAGAAACGTCTGGCCGCCTCCAGATCAATCTCAATGGCTTCAGATTCACGACCGACAGACTGAAGCAAGGGTGCAACAAGTGACCGAACAGCAGTTTCCTTCTCAAGAGTGTCACTCTGGACGGATGCCCAGACAGAATCCTCCTTCTCGGATTCTGAAAGCAGCCATTCCGTCTTCTGCAAAATGCTAAGGCAGAGGTCTATGGATTCGCGCTGATGTCCTCTTGCAGAAAGGATTCTCGCAGCAGATTCAAGGTATGTCAGTGACTGAATCCCTTTGCGCGCATTTTCCAGAGTGAGTGTACCGACTTTCGAATCCGACTGCACTTGCTTCCAGGCAATCTCACCCAATTTCTCCAGAGCCACTGCGTTCTCAGGTCGAAGCTCAAGGACTTCTTGGAAGGCTTCCGCCGCACGCGCCAGTTCACCCCTTTGATCCAGCAATGTGCCCAGAATCAGAAAACTCTCCACAGCCTTCGCAGGCGCTAGTTCCTTTTCGATCTGCGCCAACCGATCAAGCGCAGGAACGGCATCCGGCTCGATCTCCAGCAACGTATAGAGAACTCGGGATGCCTGCATCGTCGCCCGCTTCTCACGATACAGATCGGCAACACCGAGATAAGTGGAGATCATCTCTTCCCGTTTGCCCGCTTTCTGATAGGCTCGGGCAAGCAACTGCATCACTTCGGGACTGCCGGGAGCCTCAGAAAGAAGTTGCTCACAAGAACTGACGGCTTCCTGAATCCTGTTGGCGGCCAACAACTGATCCGTCTTCTTCAGCCTGTCCGCAAAGGAGATTTGTCGTGCCGACTTGGCCG
>JAKQFZ010000834.1 GCA_029558215.1 Candidatus Omnitrophota bacterium | reverse complement strand
GCCATCGACCTGACCATCAGCCAGGACGTGAACGAACTCACAGTTGGCGACTACTACTACATGTTGATGTGGCACAAGCTGCACAGCTACACCAAAACGCCCTTGATCGTTGAGTGGCCGTGCCCAATGGAAGTGTGGCATCGCAAACGTGATGGCTTGGTTCAGTTGGTGCCCCCTACTGCAGAACAAGAGGCAGAGGCTGCCAAGTCAGAAGCAATCGAAGACAAGTTTGTCCTAGAAGACTGCAATACGGTCAACAGCGAACCTATCTCTATGGTAAACGTGGAGATTGTGTCGTTGGAAGATGACTTCGTGTTGCCTGAAGGTTTGGATTTCCCTCGCGTCGGAACCATGCTTGAGGTCGATGAACTCATGCAGGACCCTGACATGCAGTTCCTCGTTCCCGCGTTGCAGTGGATGCCAGGCAACTCTATGGTCGAGAAGATGAAGCAGTTTGAGGACGCTCCTGATCTCGATCTGTTCCAGCGCGCCAACAAAGCAAACCAAGAAATCGTGCATGGTGTCAAGCAGACGACTACGTTGACTTGCCGCCGCTGCCACTCGCGTCACCCATATACGATCAAACTTGATCCGCTGTCTTTTTTTCTGTGATCCCCGAGACTCGATTGCTTGAGATGCAAGCCGAGATGTTGATAGGGGTCAAGCAGCCGATCGACGATAATCTCAGCAGCCAGAGCTTTTTGTTTGCCTACTCATACTACAACAAACAGTTGGAAGAAGAGGCAAACCGAAGGCGCAATAGAGCATCAATGGCAAAAGGAAAGAAAGGTAGGTAGTCATGGATGAGTCGTACCTCAAACAATACGTACGCCAGCAGCGTGAAAAGCGCACTGGTTCACCGGCAAAAATCGCTCCTGTGTCTGGCAGGGGGTCAGGGGTACGTAGCACTCAATCTGAACCTACCAATCGGGATTCGGGTTCTGACTCGGGGCAGAATCCTAAAATAGAGCACAGTCAATTGGCTGAAGGCCGCTTTGCTCGGGCTGATGTGCAACGTGGCATTGATGCTCAGAAGTCGGTGCAGGCTACTCGTGAATCAGGTGGCCGAGT
>JAKQFZ010000797.1 GCA_029558215.1 Candidatus Omnitrophota bacterium | reverse complement strand
GCACAACCGGCTCGCTCGCGCAAGGGTCCCAGAAGTGTCGTTCATCTTCCTTCTTGGCAATCTCCACTTCCAAGACACGAGCATTCCCGTCTTTGTCCTGACCCAGAAAGAGCCCAAAACCATACTCCAGTTTCCTCTCTTCCCCCTGTCTCTCGAAAAACTGCAACGGTCTAAACGCAATGGGATGCTTGGAAGTCCTCTCTATCGGCGAGCAGGTGACATCAGCCACGAATTGGCTCGCCAACTGCTTCAGAGCGTACGGAGGGATACCGTAATCACCCTCTTTCCCAAACCGGAAGGGATGGATGATCTTGTGTCCTTCTCCTCCTTCACCGTTGTTTGCGTTCCCTCCTTGCACATTGGTGTCCGGCGTTGTATGCCATCCCACCAGGAGAGGCGTATGAGCCTTCAGCGTGCAATGGAGTACACCCGAAAACTTGCCAGCCTGCTGGGAATTGGACTCGGCTGAACTCTGCACATTGGCTGCAAGTGTGGCATGGCTCACCGCTTGCTCAAGTGTGTCACCTTTCGGTTCGACCGGAACGAAATTGTAAGGGCAGATCGCTCGTTTCGCATAGTTTGGTTGAGGGGCGTTCTGATTGTTACCCCTTCTTCCGCCTTGTCCGCGACCTTGAGTGTGCGTTCCCCGCCTGTCGCCATAGTTGTTATTTCTCATGACGTTCCTCCCTTTCGCACCAGCCTCTGCATGATGACTTGGTTGTCTTTCCTATACTGGATCGCTACGAGTTTCTCGGCACCACTGGGTGTTTGAAGCGCACCCGTTTTGGCTGCGTAAGAGAACTTACCGTTGTCACTTGTTGGCATCAGTTCCATTTCGGCTTTGGACAAGGAACAGGGCTCCCCTCCGTTAATTACCTGTTCCGAAACTGCCACACAACGATAGTTGCCCTCACCGTCGGCAAGAATATGGATCTGGGACATGGAGTCAAACAGGAATAACTCACTTGCCTTTGTCAAGTAATCCTGCAACTTAGCTGAAGTGATCTGTCTCCAAAAGGAGCCAGGCAAGACCTCTTCTGCCCCGCCCCCATTCTTCCCTTTCTCCATCAGACCAAGGTAGTGCCCATATTCCCAGAACAACTCACCCATAATGTCAAACGGATATGAACCAAACACCTTCTCAGCAAGAGCCAGCACGTCCTTCTCAGTGGCATTTGGAATGCTATGGGTATAGACGGTTGTCTCTGTCATCATTGTCCCCCTCCATTTCTTTTCTCTATGCTGATCTTCGGCGTGCCACCATGAGCACCTACCGGAAGAAACCCACACTCGGCAAGACTTCCAAGCGCTTCAAGAATCTTGGTGTCCTCTTGCTTAGGATCAATTATTACGAGGCGCGTCGTGAACGAGCCATCGAAGATCGTCTCTTCACTGAACAACGCTCCGTCGCATGTGCTGCGCAGAACCTCATCCTCCGCATGGCGGAAGATAGGAACTGCCTTGGTTTGCTCTGTGGTGAACGCGTCTCTTATCTTGAGTCGCCCGCCACCTTCCGTCGTACCAAAGAGAGAGTTGATTTCATTTTCCGAAAAGCCGCACATCCCTACTATCCTTTCCGCGGCAGCCCTGAGAGGACCTCGAATTGCAGAACCAGGAATGAACAGACTGTCCGTGTATTTGCCTGCGCTGCAACTCCACTTCAGGCTTCGGGCAAACGGAATGTCAATAGACTCATCCGCTTTCTGCATGTCTAGGTATGTGGGGGGACTCAGCCAACGAACCGAATCCGATGATCCGACCAATAACCCCTCTCGCCCGTAGCCTTCGCTCGCACCGTCCAGTGTTATTGTAAGGGCGTATTCAGAAACCTTCGAATGGTTATTCTGTTCCTTGGCGACATTAATCGCTTCGAATTTGAGTCCGCCTTCAAGCCATTGGAGAAGGGTCTCCGGCGAGTTCACGAACGCCTCGGAGATCTCCTTAAGATGAAACCAACCGTTGCCTTGACCACTGTGCCCCCCCAGCCAGCCGAGGGAAGATTCACCCGTCCAAAGGGATAGCGCTTCTCTGATCAATTCCGCAATGGCAGCCCCGTTGGATCTGTCCAGTTCGACCTCTATGTTCAGATCGAAAATTGCTCCCGGCGCAACTTCGAAATAGGCAAACTTCTTCCCGTCCTCAGCCGTCTTTGTCTTGCGATCAATACAAAGACGATCCCTGACCTGGAAACGTATTTCCTTGGAAGCAATCGGATAGGCAGAGCGCACTGAAACCGCCGATGCAATGAAATCCTCCGGCTTCTGATTCTTGCATGACAAGGCTTTGATATCCCCTTGCGCTCTACCAGAACTCAATATCAGATCAATCAGAGCGCCTGCGATACTGCTTCCGGGAATATACGGAGTTCCCTCGTCCATGAGACAGGGTGCCGGACCAAAAAGGTATTCCTCTTCATCACCACCAATGTGCAGTGCGGTGTCCAATACCAACTCCGCGCGAAAAAGGTGCAGACATTCCTTGCAACTCGTTTCAGCCATTTTTCCCCTCCGTTCTGTCTTGGGTAGAGTCATTCTTCTGAATCTGGACAGCGCGCCTCGCCAGCATCAGAAGAAAATGACGCCCCAATTGGCAATGCCTATTCCACTCAGCGAACTTACCCTTCATCCACATAGGAAGCTCCTTGCCTGCAACCTTCTCAGCCCATTTCTTCCCGCTCTTCTTGTCCTTTCTTTTGTTGAGAACTTCAATTGCTTCGTTGACTGAATCATCATCCTTCGTAGACAACAAGAGCGCTGCAAACGAAGCCCACTGTGATTTCGAAGGTCCATTCTTGACAAGTCCTTTCAGTTCTTTTTCGAACAGACCATCAAGTTCCTGAAGCACTTGCTCTTTCAGATCTGCGATTGTCTCCGGAACACTTTCTGTTTGATTCTTCTTATCGGTTCCACCATTGGGAACGGTTCTTGAAGTTTGCGATGTCGAGTCGCGTGGTATGACAATGTGAAATCTTCCCAGACCTTCCACTGTTCTCTCGCCAAGACCCTTGCGCCAGGCATCGAACAACAACCTTCGAACCTCTTCTTTCTTGCTTTGATCGCCTATCTGGACAGCAAAACAGGAGCCTCGGAGCACCGCTCTCGCTGGCATCCTCGGCAGACCACCCATGGGTGAGAAACCTCGCAAGACGCCGGATTCCTGCCATCCTTTGTCTACGAGTGATATATCCTT
>JAKQFZ010000772.1 GCA_029558215.1 Candidatus Omnitrophota bacterium | reverse complement strand
ATCTTCGCTCGCGCCTTCTCTCGCTTCTCAAGAGCCTTGGCCCTGTCTCTAACCCTTGCTTCTTCTGGGGATATCTTCCGGTCTGGCTGAGGAATGTTGACACTGCCGTAGCAACCAACATTTCTTTCTTCGCATATCTTTCGAATATGCCCCTTGGCATCACCAGCGGTTAGCCACGCCTGCCTGTCACCCGGATAGCGAGCGACACTTGACATGTAAACGTGATTTGGACTCGGGGTGAATCCGTCCCTCTTTGCGCCTTCAACCACAGTCTTCAGTGCGATCGGGTCTTCGATCTGCTTGTCAAGCGTCCCGCGATTTGCAAGGAATGTTGTGTCGGTATTGAGGCCAGGAAACGATCTCGTCTCGAACACCTCTTTCAGGTTTCGCTCTCTTGTAGCCGCATCGCTTTCCGGAAGAGGAGGGTCGTAGACGACGGTTCCGTCTGGAAGACTTTTTCCTCTATATGTAATACCATCTAACTTGAGGGTAAAAGAAACAGCCATGGGTTTTCCTGTGGGGTGCTATGCTGCGGATTCCGCATCTGCCTTGAGCTGATTAACCTGCCGCTGGTAATCAAGCTCCATACTCCTCTCCATCGCTGCAGCCTGAAGGTCCATGTCTGTCTGAGCCTGCATAGAAGCAAGCTCCATGTCCATCTCGGCTGCTCGCATCTGAAGTTCTGTCTCGAAGTCTTCTCCTTCGACTTCTCCCTGCTCCATGTCGTAGAGCATCTTGGCGTTTGCCATATCTTTGTTCGCAGCTTCTGCAGCCATCTTCTTGACGGCAGCCTGCTTGGCAGCAAGCTCGGCCATCGCCAAGTTCTTCTGCATCTCCTGCTGCTCTGGATCAGGCTCGGGAGGAGTTCTGTCCGGGATCGTCCAGCGAGAAGTATCCTGGTCGATTGCCAGCCCGATGTCTTCGATGAAGTTATTGAGAGGCTGAGTATCCCCGGTGATCTCCGCATGCTTGCTAAGCTCAGGCATGAGGAACTGGGAGATTCGATTGATGTTCTCGTTGTCCCTGGACTTGTTCGGCTTCTTGATGCTATTCGCCTCGATCGTACATCGCATCTCTCGAACAAAAGTCTCGGGATCTTCGTTTGCAACAAGCTCGTCCCACATCTGAGCGCCGATTTCGCCGAGCAGAGGAACAAGCGACTGACCGCTCACGCTCCATCCAGCGGCAATCCTCTCCAGATTGGCAACCTCTGTCTGCCACTCCTCGACCTGCTGACTCATGTACTCGGGGCGGATCGAAGCCATCTCGCTCTTGACGTTAATGTCCGCTGCAGTTCTCGACTGCACACCGCCTGGGTTCGCTCCGTAGAGAAGCTCAGAAAGCCCAGTCCGCTTGTCAAACATGGCGGAAACCATGTTGATCATTCTGAACAAGTCAAAGCCAATCTCTGGCAACTGAATGACGCTAATCAAGTCACTCACAGACTTCTGCGCTTCCGGGTTTAGCTCGATCACTTCTTTCATCGAGCCGCTCTTGATCTTCGCCATAGCCTCTGACGCATGCCCCTTCATGGCTGCAATCAATAGCCTACTGTTCTCGTACGATCTTTCGCACAGAACAGACATCATCGTGTTAAGGAAGATCAGCTCGCCAAGGCCCATCGCCATTGGGGCAAGTGGCCAAGCAGAGTTCGGGTTTGGATAGAAGTCGAGTAGAGCGCAAGGCCACCTGCCATCCTTGTAGAAAGGAATCGGCCAGTCCATCGCTTCCAGGACCTCTTCGTCCGTCGCTACTTCGAACTTTTCTTTCTGAAGGTTGAGAGGATAATCAACGCCGTCGCATATACAGACATAGGCAAAATCGCCGATGACCTCCTCG
>JAKQFZ010000764.1 GCA_029558215.1 Candidatus Omnitrophota bacterium | reverse complement strand
GGGCGTGAAAGGGAGAGTAATGCCAGCACAAATCAAAATCCCCAATCTGGGTGAGTTCTCCGAGCAGTCGGGACTGATCCCACGAACACAATGCAGCGACGGTGTCTTTCGGGTGGGCAGAGACGGCGTGCAGTCCGTCACGGCAACCGGTGACGGCAAGGTCGAGTTCATTGCATTTCAGGAACACACGCTGGCCTATGTCAAATCTGCCATGGGGTATCCGGCATACTACCCAGTCCATCCCGTGTCTCTCGTGAAACCGATCAAGGCAGTGCTCATGGATCTGGACGGAACCAGTGTCCGCAGTGAGGATTTCTGGATCTGGATCATCCAACTCTCGACAGCAAGTCTCCTGGGCAAACCCAACTTTGAGCTGGAAAATGCAGATCTCCCTTATGTTTCGGGTCACAGCGTGTCTGAGCATCTCAAGTACTGCATCCGAAAGTACTGCCCGGACAAAACCGTTGAAGAGGCACGCCACTACTATTTTGAACACACGCATCGTGAGATGAAGGAAATCATGGAAGGGCGTGGTCGCGAGAATGCGTTCACACCGTCACCCGGTCTGAAGGAATTCCTGCTGGAGCTGAAATCCCTTGGAGTCAAGATCGGACTGGTCACTTCAGGACTGTACGAAAAGGCATGGCCAGAGATTCTCTCTGCATTCCGCACACTGGGGATGGACGACCCAAAGGATTTCTACGATGCCATCATCACCGCCGGGTTTCCGCTTCGTAAGGGAGAGGTCGGAACGCTCGGGGAACTCTCACCCAAGCCGCATCCGTGGCTGTACGCCGAAACATGTCGGGTCGGACTCGGAATCGAGTTTGCGGACAGGAATTCCGTCGTCGGCATCGAGGACAGTGGCGCAGGCGTCTGTTCCATACGGCTGGCAGGTTTCCCAACCATCGGTTTTGCCGGTGGCAATATCATCGAAAGCGGCACGAGGGAACTCTGCACGCATTTCTGCAAGGATTTTGCTGAGATACTCGAGGTCATCAGATAGGCAGACGAAGCGTCCCGCTTTGTTTCTTCCAGAAAAGTTTGAGAAAG
>JAKQFZ010000763.1 GCA_029558215.1 Candidatus Omnitrophota bacterium | reverse complement strand
GGAGGGTGTCTCAAAACACTCTTTGGGTTGTCATGCTGAGCGAAGCGAAGCATCTCTCTGATCGCTGAAAGCCCCATAGAATCGAGATTCTTCACTTCGCTTTGCTCCGTTCAGAATGACAGAAGGTGTTGCTCTAATGGGTTTTGAGACACCCTCCTCGTTGAGGACTGCTTCTGGATGTAACACAGGCATTCTTGCCGATGATCTCCTCTGTGCTCACGTCGTCGGCAGGGATGCCAACGCCACTGATTTCCCTCACCGCATCCCTCACCCAAAGGGCGAGGGTGACCGCGGATCCTGGGAACGCCGAGCGTTTGCTCGGCTTACGCAAATCTCAATCTCTCCCTTCGATTGGAGAGGTTTGCATGTCGCCGGATTCTCGTAGGGATTAGAAAGTAGGGGCAGGTTTTTGTCCTGCCCCTACGCGGAGTGTGATCATTCGGGTTCGGCTTGCTTCAGATTGACGCCCGGAAGGACTTCCAACGATCCGGGCTCCGGTTCCATTTCCGAGTCTTCCGATTCAGACTCTGACTCTGAGAAGTTCGGGGCAGTCACTTGCTTGACCAGATCTTCATGAGTTATGTGAACCTGTGCGAGGATGGAAATGCTTCCCATGAAGACTTCATCATCCGACGAGCGTTTGCCGTAAACCAGAAGTTCATCGGGAACTTTGTTCCCGATTTGAAGTTGATATGTTTTGGTTGCGCCGCTGACTTCACCGCTGACTGTGACCGTGTAATCGGGCGAGCCCAAACCGGTCACACTCGGATCGAGTGTCTCCGTTGCATAGCGAACAATGCTGTATTCCTGGAGGGCATTGACGAATTCCCGCACCTTGTTGGTATCCAACTCAGCACTTGCAGACTGAATCGGTTCTTTCAGAATCCAGTTCTGGGATTCGTCCTTGCCAAGTTCCAGAGAAACCGTTCCGTCGCCACGCTCGACCCGAACTGTTCTCGCCTGGTAATCCCACATCGGGAGCGGCTTGTCCGGTCGCCAGTCCGCGGCTGTGTTCGGCAGCGCGTTGACAAAGGGTGCTTCCACTGAGAAGACGTTGGGCTTGTTGTCATGTTTGGCGTAGTAGGCACTCTGGGCGCTGTCGTAACGGCCTATCAGCAGTGTCACGGGTTCAGCGCGGTCGGCTTCGAACACGGCCAGCCGTGTCACATCGCCAACCAGGCCGTATGCGCCAAGGTCTGAGGGTGATTCCTCGACAAACTCCTTGATACGCAGGCGGGAGATGCGTCCCATGAAACTGTTGAGATCGTTCCAGTCTGCAACCGCATCGAAGGGTTCCCGTATACGCCATTTTTCCGATTCCGTTCCTGAAACCACGACTCCATGTGCTTCGGGATAGCGGATGTCGAGTTTCTGGATCTTGTCCTGGGTCACAGCGAAGAC
>JAKQFZ010000736.1 GCA_029558215.1 Candidatus Omnitrophota bacterium | reverse complement strand
GTAGCACATCATTCCATGCTCCTGCCACTGTGGTGAATCGCACTCAGAGTTGTCTGACGGTTCTCTTACCCGACAAATCGCCAGCCGCGCTGACCGGTCAAGCCTCTGTTGGGAGCAGGACGGTAAGGCTTGTCGGGCAGTCCCACAAACGAGCCGTCCTTCACCCACTCCAGGTCTTTGCCGTAGATACTCTCCAGAAGCCACTGCTCTAGTTGCTGTCGCTTCTCCTGATGCTCGGGTCTGTCACTCAGGTCATGCAGTTCATCGGGATCCTGCTCGAGATCAAACAGTTGAAATCGATTGCCGACCGGATAGTAGATGAGTTTGTAGCGCGAGTCTCGAACCATGCGGGTCGCCGTGTCGCCCTCGTAGTGCTCACCGTAAAGGAATTCCCGTCGGAAATCCCCAGCCAAAGACCGACCCTCGACAGATTCTGGAATTGGCAGCCCCGCCAGATCGAGTAGCGTCGGCATGACGTCCTGCAACTCCGCAAGACGGTCGTCCACACGGTGATGTCCAATTCTCTCATCTTTGGCGGTTGGAACAAGGATCATTGGTATCTTCGCGGAATCCTCATAGAAAATGGCCTTGGCAAACTGTCTGTGGTTGCCCAGCATGTCACCGTGATCTGCAGTGAACAGCAGGATCGTGTCATTCAAAAGTCCTTCTTCCCGCAACATCCCGATGACGAGCCTGATTTGATGATCGAGATAAGTGCACTGCGCGTAGAATCCCTGTCGAGCCAGCCGCATCTCGAATTCCGACAGTCCAAGCCATCGGCTCTGTCGAACTTTCAAAGCGTAGGGCAACGAATCTGGATCCTGCGCCCACTTGCCGATGAACGGTTCCGGAATCTCCGCATCGCGATACATATCCAGATAGTCTTTGGGCGGCGTGATCGGTGGATGTGGCGCACTGAAGGAGAGATACCAGAACCCAGGGCGAGTCGGGTCACGGCGTCGAATCGCCCGACACATCTCCCGAACTGACCAGTTGGTCGGATGCATCGCTTCGGGAAGGTGCCACGGTCTGACCGTATACTCATTGTTGCACATCGCATGGGTGAGTTCCTGCCCTGGATAGCCCTGCTCGGCAAGGAACATTTCGTAGTCATCGGCTTTGATGCCGAGATGGTGCCGTCCTTCCTCATGGAGAATCACGTCGTCGAAACCGATTCGATCCCTTTGGGGATAGACGTGCATTTTGCCGACGGCGAAAGCCTGGTAACCCGCATTTCGAAACGTCTGCGCCAGCGTCGGCAGATTCGGCATCGGGAGATCCTCATCGAATATCCTGTCTCCATGGACTCGTGCTGTTGTTCCCGTCATCAAAGAACGTCGCGCGGGAATGCAGGTCGGCAATGCGCTGTAGGCGTTCGAAAAGCGAACGCCATTGGCGCAAAGTTGATCCAGTGTCGGGGTCAGAATTGAAGGATGTCCTGCCGCATGAATCAAACGCCCAGGCCAGTGGTCTGCACAAATGAGAAGCACGTTCGGTTGCGCCATTTTCCAACCTCCTACAAAGAACGCAACGGGTGATGGCAATGCCGATTTCATTGAGGCTATCCCGAAATGCTGCAATGTGCAAGAATATCCAATTGAGGAGCCGAAGATGACCGCGAACTTCGAATACTATGACCACACTGCTGACCTGGGCGTTATAGGTCATGGCGACACGTTCGAGCAGGCGCTCGAAGCGGTTTTCCTCGCTCTGTTTGCACGGATGGCAGATATCGAGACAGTGGACTCAACTCAGCAGCAACTCATCGAGGTGGTTGATCCAGATGCTGAGTTGGATGAGCTGGTCGTGAATGTCCTCTCTTCGTTTCTGTCACTCTTCGACACGGACGGATTTCTGGGAAGGAGCGCCACGGTTTCCACGACTGTCGAATGCGACCGAATCGTCGGCTTGAGAGTGTCCTTTTCCGGAGAGCCGTACCAGCCGGCAAAACACTCGATCAAAACACATATCAAAGCTGTCACGTACCATGATCTGAGGATTTGGCAAGATGATGCCGGATGGCACATCCGTATTCTGTTTGATGTGTGATTTTGCATTGACTCCACAGCAGGGAAGCCCTAGAAAGGAAACGCCGGGTAGGATGGGTCGTGACCCATCAGTTGTCTTGTTCATGTGGGCTGAACGCTGCAACCTGTTTCCGAGTTCCACCATCTTTGCTCCAAAGGACTATCCCAGTTCTCAATCTGGGTTCTCCTCAACCCAGGATCCCGGTTTCGGGAGGAAACCGGGCTACACGCTCAGCATATACAACTCTCAAGAAGGCCATTCAAATCACACACTACAACTGTCGA
>JAKQFZ010000732.1 GCA_029558215.1 Candidatus Omnitrophota bacterium | reverse complement strand
AGCGGAACCTGTTCGTTCCGCTCATCTGTTCAACTTTTGCCTCCGACTGGCATCGGAAGCGAGAGTGCCGGGAGTGGGCCCTGTAGGACTTGAACCTACGACCAGCGGATTATGAGTCACATGGTTTTGCCTCAATACCGTAGCAAAATACGGAATTCTTGGAAAACTGTTCCCAAGAAGAGACCAAAGGAGGCAAAAATGGAATCTGTTTCGCTCTTTCGAAGGGCAAAAAAAGTCTACTACGCCAAGTATTTTGAGGATGGTCGCTGGAAGAAAAAGTCGCTCCACACTTCAAAGCGATCCGAAGCGATCCGTCGGATTGAGTCTCTCACCAGCACGATCAACCCATCACGCCAGCGGATCACCATCGGAGAGTTCAGAAGACGATTCCTCGACCATGCCCAACACAACATCTCAGCGGTGAGTGTCAAGCGATACCGACAGGCGATCACTCGCTTCTGCGATCACATTGGGAATGACGCTCGACTTCTCGAATCGATCTCTGTTCGAGAGTGCGACGAATTCGTCAGCCTTAGACTTCAGGTCATCCGACCCACAACTGTCAACAACGAGATCAGACACCTCAAGGCGTTCCTTAACCGTGGGGTTCGCTGGGAGTTCATTGGGAAGAACCCGTTTGACAAAGTCAGACCGCTGAAGATCCCAGAGAGCCATCCAGTCTACCTGAGCAAAGAGGAGTTCGGTCTCCTGTTCCGCACCATCGAGGAACCATGGCTACAACTTGCCGTAGTGCTCTCCTGCACGTTAGGCTTGCGATCAGGAGAAGCAATCGCCTTGAGGTGGGAAGACATCGACACTGTCAACAAGACCCTTCACGTAAAGAACACTGCCACCTTCGTGACCAAGAGCAGGAAGAACCGTGTTGTTCCGATTCCACCAAATGTCGTTCCTTTTCTCGTTGAAGCACGAAAGAGAGCGGAGTCTGCCTCGGTGCTTCATGCCCCCAACCGACAGATCGACAGCTACTTGCTCTCCCATGCCTTCAAAGCCTACGTCCGTAGACTGGGGCTGAACCCGCAGTTGCATTACCACAGTTGTAGGCATACTGCGGCAACTTGGTGGGTCGCAGACGGTATCCCTTTGAACGTCTGTCAGAGGTGGCTCGGTCATTCTTCGATTTCCGTGGTCATGGTGTACGCCCACTCCATGACAATGCGGTATGAGGAGTATGCGAGTCGGCTGACGCTCCCATCGCTGAACTGATTCAGATTGTGGTGCGGCTGAGCGTCTCATCTGATTGTCGCAACAGTCGTGCGATTCTCTCGCGACGTGCCGAGTCTGCCGCATTGACAAGTCGTCCGTATGCATCAAGATAGTCCACCGCT
>JAKQFZ010000725.1 GCA_029558215.1 Candidatus Omnitrophota bacterium | reverse complement strand
GCCATCGGCCTGGGATTCTTCGGGTTTATTGGAATCATGGTCATGCAGGCGATTCTCGATTTCAAGGTACTTCTGAACCTTTCTGACAGGCAGGCAAGTTATCTCAACGTGCCAATCATGCTGGGTGTGGCAGTCGGCAGTCTGACAGCAGGTTATCTATCCAAGGCAAAGGCTCGCATTGGCCTGGTTCCCATCGGAGCGTTGGGAATGGCTTTAGTTTTGGGAATTCTTGGAACGCATCAGTTGACTACAGTCCGTGTTGTTGTTGGGCTTGTGTCCATGGGTTTCTTCGGTGGGTTCTACGTTGTCCCGCTTGAGGCTCTTCTTCAAGGCCGTTCTCCTTTAGAGATTCGTGGTCGAGTTCAGGGAACCAAAGCGTTTCTGGATTTTGGCCTGATTGCTCTGGGAGGAGCGGCCTATAAAGTCCTGCGAGGCACGCTGGATCTCAATGTCCAGATGGTGTTGGTTCTATGCTCGATCATCACTCTGGTTGTGGCGGGATACATGTTCTGGAGCCTTCGCAGATACCTGAAGCAGCGAATCGGACAGATCCTGGGAAGCTCGTAAGACGGATTCATCACAAGCCGAGATGAGCATCAACAGATCCGCGGCAGATCCTCGCCCAGCGGAACCTGCACGACACGCGTGCCTCCGATCAGTGTCTTGAGCAGAACGATGCCCGGACGAACTGTATCAACGTACCCGATCTTCGCCGCATGTCTGCCTAAGGGATGGCTCTGAAGCGCCTTCAGTGACTTCTCGACAGCATCTGCGGGGACAACAGCAACAACCTTCCCTTCATTGGCAAGCGTCAACGGATCATATCCCAGGATTTCACACAGACTCCGGACTTGCGAAGTTATTGGAAGCGCCTGCTCATCCAATATGAAGCCCCATGCTTTGTCTCGGCTGGTTTCTCCCAGCACTGCCGCCACTCCACCACGGGTCGGATCTCTGAGGAATCGGGTTTCCGGAACTGCGTCGAGAAGTGTCGCCACCAAGCCGTTCACGGGTGCCACATCGCTCTCGATTTCGAAATCCAGGGAGAACTGATTTCGAGCCTTGAGAACGGCCAAGGCATGATCTCCCAGCGTGCCCGTGAGGATTAGGGCATCCCCTGCAACGATGCTCTCTGTCGAGATCTGCACGTCAGATCGCGTCAGCCCGATTCCAGAGGTTGTGATAAAGATTCCGTCACCGCGACCTTTCTCAACGGTCTTAGTGTCTCCGGTGACAATCTCAACACCTGCTTCATTGGCCGTGGCGGCCATAGACTGAACGATCCTCTCCAGATGCTCCATCGGGAAACCTTCTTCCAGGATGAAACTGCAGGCGATATAACGCGGAATGGAGCCCGAAACGGCAAGGTCATTGACGGTGCCTGCGATGGCAAGGCGTCCGATGTCTCCGCCTGCGAAGAATGGTGGCGAAACGACAAAGCTGTCGGTAGTAAAGGCGATGGCCTGACCACGAGCGATCTGGATCGGGGCTGCATCGGCCAGCAAATTCAAAGTCGGGTTATGAAAGGCCTTTAGAAAAACCTCGCGGACAAGATCACCCGTGAGTCTCCCTCCTCCACCATGTGCCAAACGAACATGCTTTCCGTGCATTGCTCAAACTCTCCATTCAAGACCATAATCCAAACGACACAGCCCCTTGCCGTTCGCGTATTGGCTCAGTCATGGAGGGGTGGAGGTATGCTTCGGTTGCAGAGGCTCTGCGACGCTGCCGAAGCGGGAACAGCCAAACAGCGGGCTTCGGTAGCGTTGCTCCGAAGACTCCGCTTTGCTTCCGAAGCATATCCTGGCTTTATCACCAGCACAACTGAGCCGTATCCGTTGCCTTGATTATGGCACAAACCCAGATGACTTTGTGCTATTGTCTTTGTGCCACTCTGTGGTGGCTGAGACTTGGGCTATGCCCACGCCAGCAAATGCTGATCTGTATGTGTAGCGATGAGGCGAGACACATCGGTTGTCCGGATATCCTATTGCGTGCCAGGAGTAATTGAGTTCTATGTACGGATCGGAAGCAAGAAGACAGCCGACACCCACGCTGGTCTACGCGATGGGATTGCTTTTGTTCTTTCTCGGAGCAATGGGGTTTTTCTCCAATCTCCAATGGGTTCTTCTGTCGCTTCAGAGAAGTCTGCCCGAAGGCGTCTTGTCGCAAGACCTTGCCCGCCATCTTGAGATGCTCGGCACGCTCGAGGAACAGATTCCGCTCTTTACATTCTGGGTTTACTACGGTTTGGTGCTTCATTCGTTGTTTGTATTTGCCTCTTACGGACTGCTCCGATTCAGTGATTTTGCGCGTCGGTTTATGCAGATTCTGCTCGCAACAGACGCTCTGGCGTTCCTGAGTCTTGTGGTCTACTATCAGATGACCAAGCACGTTCCCAGAATTGTGGAACACTTTCACATGAGGTTCGTTGTGGCCGCCAGCCGCATCGTGTTTCTGATCTTTTTGGGATCTCCGGCTTTTATGGAGTCCTTTCGCACCAAGGGAAAGAGGCCAAAGGACAACACGGTCGCCTGAGAAGGGAGTCCTGAATTCGGATGGATATCGAGAGACGCATTCAAGGGTTGCGTAATGAGATCCGAAAACATGATCGGCTCTACCATGTCGAGAACCGTCCGATCATCTCCGATCAGGAATACGACCAACTCTATCGAGAACTGGTGGATCTGGAGCAGCAACATCCCGAATTCTTGACGCCAGACTCTCCAACACAGCGTGTCGGCGGAACTCCTTTGGATGGATTCCGCTCAGAGCGACACCGCATTCCGATGCTCTCTATTTCCAACACCTATTCTCCTGGGGAAGTTCGGGAATTTGATGCCAGAATTCACAGAATGCTACAGACTGCAGACTACGATTCGGCTCTGGGGATCTCGGAGCAGGAGTTCCGAAACGCCTGTGGCAAGCCGGTTGAATATGTAGTTGAGCCAAAAGTGGACGGCGTCGCCATCGCACTGTGCTACGAGCAGGGAACTTTTGTTAAGGCGTTGACGCGGGGAGATGGGGTCGAGGGAGATGATGTTTCAGCCAACGTGCGGACGATGCGCACTGTCCCGCTGCACCTGGAATCCATCCCGGAGTCTTTATCTCATCTGGAAGTGCGGGGTGAAGTCTACATGGAGCGTGCTGACTTTGAGTCCTACAACGCAGAGCTGCTTCAGCAAGCCAAGGAGCCTTTCGCAAACCCGAGAAACGCCACGGCAGGCTCATTGAAACAACTTGATCCTCGTGAAGCGGCCAAGCGTCCCCTGAAGATGTTTGTGCATTCACTGGGATACATGGAAGGCATCCAATTCCAAACACATGCTGAAGCTCTGCATGCCCTTGCGGACTTCGGCCTTCGTGTCATTGCACCGTTTCATGTGTTGCCGGACATTGCGGCTGTCATTGCACTCTGTGATGAGTTTGAGAGCAAGCGTTACGATCTGCCCTTCGGCATTGACGGCTTGGTCATCAAAGTCAACTCACGACACCAGCAAGCGATTCTTGGCAGCACGACCAAGAGCCCGCGTTGGGTCATCGCCTACAAGTTCAAAGCAGAACAGGCAACAACTTTGTTGAGCAACATCACTTGGCAGGTGGGTCGGACAGGAGCATTGACACCGGTTGCCGAGTTGGAACCGGTGCCTTTGGCAGGTACTGTCATCCGACGTGCAACTCTGCACAACTATGATGAGATCGAGCGTAAGGATTTGCGCATCGGCGATCGTGTGATCATTGAAAAAGGCGGGGAAGTCATCCCCAAAGTGGTCCTGTCTCTCAAAGAGACACGCACCGGTATCGAACGCGTTCCAGAACGACCAACTCAATGCCCTTCCTGCGGCGGAGTCGTTCATCGTCCCGAAGACGAAGTCGTCTATCGCTGCGAGAATCTCTCCTGTCCGGCACAGATGGAACGCAGGCTGGATCATTTCGGAGCGCGCGGTGCCATGGACATCGAGGGGTTGGGGGATGTGTTGGTGCATCAGCTTGTCGAGTCAGGTCTGGTAAAATCGCTGCCTGATTTGTATCGTCTGGACAGGGAACATCTCCTTTCGCTCGAGCGCATGGGGGAGAAATCCGCTGACAATCTGTTGAGTGCCATCCAGTCAAGCAAGACACAACCGCCCAGCAGACTGCTTTTTGGGCTAGGCATTCGTCACGTCGGTTCGCACGTCACCAACGTTCTCTCAAGGACGGTAGGAAACATCTGGGAACTCAAGGAAAAGTCCGTGGAACAACTCACGGAGATCTCGGAGATTGGCCCCGTGGTGGCGGCCAGCATCCATGAATTCTTTCAGGACGAAAACAACTTGACGGTGCTTGAACAGCTGGAACAGCTTGGGCTCAATTTCGTAAACGCCGAAAAGCCCGAAGCACGACCGCACACCAGCCCTATTGCCGGCAAGACCTTTGTCATTACAGGCACTCTCGAAGGCATGAGTCGCGATGAGGCAAAGGCGTTCCTTGAAAGTTACGGCGCAAAAGTCACAGGCTCTGTCAGTGCCAAAACCGATTTTCTGCTCTGTGGAACTGACGCAGGCTCCAAACTCACGAAGGCGCAACAATTGGGCGTGCGTGTCATTGAACTTACGGAACTCCGCTCCCTTTTGGGCGAGTAAATCTGGAACTCTCGACAAGGAGGATTTGCATCGTGAGAAAAACAAGGTTCTTCATTCCGTCATTGGTATCTCTTCTTGGGCTTGTTTTCCTGTTTCCGGTGCTGGGTTGGACGCTGGAGCATGGTTCGGTTGCCGTGAACACACTGGCAATCCCCTGGCTCAAGGCACCGAAGGACTTCCCTGGAACGCTGGACAAAGGCTGCTGGACTGAGGCGGCTCAGACGACTGGATTCCTTGACCTTCAGGGGAGGAAGATGGCCGCCAATCAGACCAGACTCTTCATGTTCTACACCGACGATTCCCTCTGGGCTGCGTTCCGATGTCTGGAGCCCGAGAACAGCAAGATGGTTCTCCAAGTCAAAGAAAAGGATGGTCCTGTCTGGCGTGACAGCAGTGTGGAAGTGTTTCTTGATCCCATGCAGACGCGAAAAGAGTACTTCCAGTTCGTCGTCAATCCTCTGGGTATTCTCTACGATGGAAAGAACATGGACGGCACCTGGAACTCCAAAGCCCAGATCAATTCCGTCACCGACGAGAAAGGCTGGACGGCATTCCTTCGAATCCCCTTTGCCGATCTCGGTGTCACTCCCAAACAGGGGGATGTCTGGGTAGCCAACTTCTGTCGTTCGCGCACGATTGAGGACAGGACATCCTGGTCACGGCTCATCGGCTCCTACACCGATCCGGTGCGATTTGGACAGATTCTCTTCGCCGGGAAGAATTTCAAGCCGCTGCAAGTCACAGAGATAAAGCCGCTTCGCATGGGCAAGAATGACTTCCCTGTGCAGAAGGGCGCTTTTCACTTTCGGATTGCAGGCAACAATGTGAAGTTCGAGCGTGTCTTCTCTATTGAAACCGAAGGCAGAGACTCATGCGCCTTCACGCTAAACAACGATGAGGTTCAGAGCCTTACCATAGGCCTGAAAGATAGAGACGGTCGGGATCTCGCCGAGATGTATCTCCCGATGGAGTCTTCACGCTTATCTGCTGATGCTTCACAACTGAAACGAACGGTGAGCGTGATCAAAGCGCAGAAAATGGGATTCCCAGAAGCCATGCAACAAAGGATCATCCAGGTTGTGAATTCTGCTGAACC
>JAKQFZ010000718.1 GCA_029558215.1 Candidatus Omnitrophota bacterium | reverse complement strand
GTCAAGATCGATGTCCTTCCACCGAATCTGGAGCGCTTCACTCTCTCTGAGTCCTGCATACCTCGCCAGACAAATGAACAGCCGCGTCCTGCAGTCTGAAACAGCCAGCAGTTCCTGCTCTCTTCCATAGACGTCGGGTCGTGTCCTCAAGCGAGTATCGTCGACCAGACGCTGAATCCCGTCAGCCGGGGATTTCGCGAGATAGCCGCGCGAAACTCCAAACTGAAATACCTTCTTGATGAAGGTAATTTCGTGATTCACGGTACTCCGCCTCACTCGCTTCGCCCGCTTGTTCAGTTGGTTCTCCAGCTGATTACGTGAGATGCGAGCTACTAGCGTGTCCGAACCAATCGAATCTAGCCAATGGTCCATGTAGAGCCTGATCTGCTTCAGATACAACGGGCTTCGCCCAACGGTCTGCTGCTGTTCGTAGAACTCCTGACAAAGACGATCAAAACACACGTCTTCAAGAACCTGCGTCACTCCGACGTCTGCTGTCGCCTGAAGTTTCTCGAACTCCGCCATTATCCTTCGGGCGTCACGTGCTGTGACAACCCCAAGACTCTTCCTCTTCTGCTTGCCTCCTTCCCACCATCCGAGAAGATAAATCGTCTTGCCTCTAACCTTCTCGCGTTTCTCTAACCAAGCCATGAGCGACCTCCTTCCAGTTAAGGTTCCGGCTCGTAGCTTGGTCTTTCAGCGTCTCAGGAGTACTTGTAACATCTTCAATCCTGACACGCCAGCATTTTCCGAACTTCACTCCGCGAAGGTCGCCTGAGGCAAGCAAACGGTAGACCGTGTCACGGCTGAGTTGAAGGACTTCCGCGACTTGTTCCACAGTAAGGTAGGTGGGGAGTTCCATAGTGTGTTCCTTGGAGGATATGGCTTATTCCGCGGCTTTCTTCATCTTCTCGACAGATTGTGTTTCCGGTCCTTCCTGCTGAGCGACAGCCGCAAACATAAGCAGATTTGCGGTAGAGATATTAGCCTTCTTCAAAAGGCCTACAAGTGCCTTGGGAACGGAGTCCACAGGAACAAGCACAATGTCCATTTCGGCAGACTTGGCCTTCTTGAGCTTGCTCAGGTTGATACTTCCGACGAACTGGTCTGCTCCGTTCTCTCCCTTGACCCGAGACAATGTTGTGATGACGTCCACTGCTGGCTTCATTTCGTTTCTCCTTTCACAGCCTTCTCCTGGATGGATGAGGACGCCACCGTCTTCCTATAGACGGGACACCGATGATCGCAATAGGGAAGCATGATGGAATCCTGGCATCCGAAACTTCTGTACCCGTTGTGG
>JAKQFZ010001148.1 GCA_029558215.1 Candidatus Omnitrophota bacterium | reverse complement strand
CTTCCCGGAGCCGGAATTCAACTCTTCGAAGACCACTCCGTAGATCGCGCCCAGTCTGACAATCGGCTGCAACACGAAGTTGGCTTCCAGGTTCTGTCCCGTCGCAAGGAATACTTGCCTTTCAGCCACGGCAAAACCTTCCTTGAGCACTTTGAGAACATAGACTCCACCGGGAACGTTCTCGAACCAGTAACGCCCTCTTGAGTCTGTCCTTTGCGTACGAATCCACTCCGAGGTGTCAGGACGGATGAGCTTGACCACGGCATCCGGCACAGGCACCAACGCTCCGCTGGAACTGCCAGTCTGAACCACGCCAGATATGCTCCCCAGTTCAGGTCTCGGCGTGGATGTTGGAGTCGGTGACGGAGTCCTGGTCGGCTCCGGCTTCGGTGTCTGAGTTGGTTCAGGTCGAGGCGTCGCTGTAGGCGGATTGGTCACTGGAACGAGTTCAACAGACTGAGTGACGGTCTCATTTGCCAGTACAGTGACCGGAGTGTGGAAGCCAACATAGCCTCGCATATACGCCTTGAGAATGTACTCACCAGCAGTGATTCGAGAGAACTCAAAACGTCCCTCTTCGCCTGAGATCGTTCTGGCAAAGGCGCCGAAATTCTGTCTCCAGAGAACCATCTCGGCACCGATAATCGGGTCGCCAGTACTTTGATCAGTGACTACACCAACCAAGGTGCCAAAGGTTGGAGTCTGCTGAATAGGAAAGGCGAAGTTCACTTCAACCTGCTCATCAGGTAGTACTGTGGCAGGCTTGGTGGCTCTGGGATAGCCTTCTGCTTCCACACAGACCAGATAACTGCCGGGCTGAACTTCGACGAAGCGGTAATCACCCGAGGCGTCAGTCTGAGTCTCCAGCGGCGGGATACCCGGTCTGACCGCTCGATCTCGGTGTCTCATCCAGGGAATTCCGCACGGAAGGAGAATAACTCGAGCATCTGCTATGGGTTCCTGTTCAGTGACGCCAGCGGCCGTTTCACTAATCACCACCACACTGCCGAAGACTTCGCCGGTTCGGATGGGAAGGTCTTTCTTGAGTGCGAAGGTCGTCCTGGTCTCCTCATTCGGGAGAACAGAAATGGGCTGACTCTTGGGAACATAACCTTCTTTGCATGCCCTTCCGATGTATCTGCCTGCGGGAACTTCAGGGAATGCAAACTGTCCCTGTTCGTCGCTTCGAGTGACGAAGCGCTCGCGACCATCCAGATTCAGCATAGCCACAGTGGCCTCTGAGATGGGTATCAGAACATCGAGTGCGCCAACGTCCTCGATAACCATGCCTGCGACGCTTCCCATCTGGGGAGCCGGTTTGGGTAGAAGAGTGAAGTCCTGTTCGGTCACCGTTTCTGCCACGATCGTGACCACAATTCTCTGGGGGAGGTAGCCTCTATGGAAGGCGATGGCAACGTATTCACCCGCAGGAATGCTTCGGATTGCGTACTGCCCCTCCTCGTTTGTCCAGGCGCTGAAGCGGGAAATCGGGATATTCTCTTCGGCTTCAAAAGCTTTGTCAGGACAACGTCCCGCGGGGAAGAGAGTCACCAGGGAACCGGGAAGCGGAACCTGAATGGTTGGCGCTTCGCCAATGCCCTGCTGTTGGGTGCAAACTGTTCCTCGCAGCGCTCCAACCTTCTCTGCGATCTTGCGGAGTCTGAAATTGGCTTCGGTCTCCTGGAAAGGTCGTACATGAACTGTTTGGCGTTGTGGTTCGAACTCTGCTTTTTCCGCAATCACTCGATGGAATCCGGGTTGAACATCGCCAATCTCGTAGTAACCGATTCGATTTGTGAGCGCCGTCTTGGACTTGCCATCGGGCAGCATCACAGTCACTCGGGCACCCGGGATCGGAATCCAGAGATCCAGATTGCCTGTGTCCTCAACCACTGTGCCCGTCAGTTTTCCGCCCAGACTGATCGGGTTCTCCAAGATGAGATCTTGTCTGGCGACTATTTCAGCCTCGATGTTCAGTCGAGCCTGAGCCATTCCAACGCCACGCTTGCGCGCCTGAATCAGGTAGAGTCCTTGAGGCACGTTTTCAACGAGGTAATGACCTCGGTCATCCGTTCTTGTTCTTAGTGGTCTGTCGAAGACTTGTGTCGCACTGTTGATTCGATGCAGAGCCACTTCGGCACCTGCAACGGGAACAAGTCGTTCCGTGGAGGTTCCGCCTTCCGAAACCATCTTCTTGAGAACAACTCCTTCGACTGCACCGAGAAGACTTGGATCGAGGCGTCTCAGAAGAATGGTTCCGAGATCGGTCACGGAACCGACGCTGACTTGGACATCCGTCACCTCAACGGGAACAAACCCTGGATGCTCTATGACAACGGTGTAATCCCCCTCAGGCACGAAGACGAGTCGGAACGATCCATCTCGATCTGTTTTCGCCAGGAGCGATGACCCCGCAAGGAGGACGTCCGTTCCCATGTGCATCTGCTCGCCTTCCAGTTGGACCGTTCCGATGATTCGACCGGTCTGACGCAGGCAGATACGACCCAGATCCCAGGTCATGCCACGACGAACACGGATGCGTGCCATCCTGAGTTTCAAATCTGGATTGGCGGGATTTTCGATAAGTAGTGCGTAGACCCCTTCGGGAATTCCATTGAACTTGAAGAAACCATCCGGCGCGACATTTGTCGCAAAATCGGTTCCCTCAAGGCGGGCGATGAGTCCCTGAAGAATGGCAGGCGGCATCGGTGCCATCTGGCCGCCAGGGGCCGGCGCGTCTGTCTCGACTTGACCTTGAATGGCACCCAGCTGGATGCCAGAAGAACTGAGTTCAATGTCTACTGCCGAGTTTCCCCGAAGGCTGAAGTCTGCCATGATGGCAGGTGCATTTCCCACTGGGTGAATTCCGCCTTGTCCATCGAGCACCATCGCGCCGTCTCCGGTTGGAAGTACCGCGAGACGTTTTGCTGTGTCAAACGTGAAATACGGGCCATTCAGGAAAACGGAGCCTTCGCAATGAATTCCACCATACCCGTCCAGCACGTAGAAGGAACCGTCCTCGTTCAACACGAGGTCACGCGCAATGTCCCATCCAAAGTAGGGCCCGACAACGGGTTCCACGTCTCCAACGGGGTGAATTCCACCAAAGCGATCGAGTATGTAGCCACCGCGGCCATCCGGAGCCAGCGCGAAAGCCTGCGCCACCGGCTCGGGCAATACGGTGCTTTCCAATTTGGGAGCCCCATCGAAAGCATGTAAGATCCCAAAGCCATCCAGAACATAATGACCCTGAGGTGCAAGAATCAGTTGGCGTACGATATCCCATCCGAAGAACTGTCCCTCGAGGTCGGGAACCTGACCCACTTCAAATATCTGACCGTCTCCAGTCAATACATAGTATCCCTCCCCATTGGGAGCGAGAACTAGATCCCGAGCGATGTTCCATTCAAAGTAGGGGCCCTCTGGCATGCCACTGACCGTTCCCGCCGAATACAGTCCTCCACGGCCGTCCAATACATAGACGCCCTCTTCACCAAAGGCTGCACCCCCCGTCAACAGTGCACAGATGACAAAAAGACCCAACAGATGCCTCGCCATGTTTTTCATTGGAAATACCCTCCTCGTGGGCACAAAAGATCGTGGCAGATCACTGCAATACCTCCGCCGGTGGCCAAAGAAACCATTGACTCCAAACTTATCACAGTCTGCAAATCCACTCAACTTAATATGAACCTTCCAGAGTTCGTCTGGATGGCTTCTAACTGATACAACGACATAACCGACAAAACGTGTTCACGAACTCAAAAGAATTCACACCTAATTTCTAAGCAGGAATTGAGCCAGTTGATCTGACAGGACTGGAATCTTTTCGAGTGAAAACTGATCTGTACCGTATCTATTTGAAAGTGAAACTGTTATATGGACAATATGGCCGAGCGTGCAGGGGAGTACTCGGGCAGACGGCTTCGCTTTCCTCGAGATTCCCTACTGGAAGTGTTCCGAAACGTCTGCAGTCTGAACGTCTTCGAACGACGGCTCAGAGATACTGCCCGGGTGTCATGAGTCCTGTCGTCTCTTCCAAGCCGAGGATCAGGTTCAGGTTTTGAACGGCCTGTCCTGAAGCACCTTTGACCAGATTGTCAATAACCGACACCACGATCAGTCTGTTGGTGTGCTCATCCACATGAACCTGCAAATCGCAGAAGTTCGTGCCGGCAACCGTGTTGACACTGGGCATATCTGAAGCCGGAAGAACTCGGACGAAGGGCTCGTTCTCATAGAAAGACAGGTAGGCATCATTCATTTGTTTCTGTGTTTGCGAGGACAGGAGATCGGCATAGATGGTGCAGAGCATCCCCCTGTTGATCGGTATCAGATGTGGCACGAATGTGAGTCGGAGATTCTTTCCCGAGAATGCCGAGCCATGAACTTCGATTTCTGGAATATGACGGTGTGAGGCGACCTTATAGGCAGAGAGATTTTCATTGCGTTCGGGGAAATGCAGGAAACTCTTTGGATTGCGTCCCGCGCCGGAGATACCAGACTTGGCGTCGCAGATGACGGTCTCCGTATCAACAAAGCCACCCTTGAGTGCCGGAGCGAGAGCCAGGAGTGCACACGTTGGATAACAGCCTGGGTTGGCGATGAGTTTTGCACCGGGAATCTGCTTTCGGAACAACTCCGGAAGACCATAGATGGCTTTCTTCAGAAGGCTTTCGTCCACATCGAAGCCGTACCATTGTTTGTGGGTGTTGGAATCCGAGAAACGAAAGTCACCCGAGAAGTCAATGACGGGCACTCCCTTTGCCAGATAAGCGGGAGCCAGTTTGCAGGCAACGTTGTCCGGAACAGCCATAAAGACAGCGTCCAGCCCGTCCTCGACGTCTGCAGACTGGTCAATCGAGGCAACCCGCAAGTCGGATATCCCTCGCAACTGTGGATAAAAAGCCGTGATTGGAGCGTCTTCCTTGCCATCATAGGTCGCCGACTGAATCCTGACTTCAGGGTGGCTCAAGAGCAGCCGAATCGTCTCGCCACCCGCGTAACCTGTCGCTCCAACCAACTTCACATTCTTCATCGTCGTGTCTTCTCCTTGAGATGCCTTGAAAGGGAAATGCCTCTTCAAGAGTATGGCAATCTGCCACAGCATTTTTGGGATGGGTCAAGACCCATCACACACGGTGTTCGGAATCTAGCACAGACGAGGTGGGAAGTGTCAAGCATCGATCGTTGAGGATGTGCGACTCGGTTGACACGAAGTAACATTCTGCTCTATGACATTGTCCGGTGATCAGAAGCCAAGAACCCCGCCCAATTGCGGCGGGGGCATGGAATCACAGATGGAGGATTAGGGTGAGTTTCAAATATCTGTCTTTGGGCATTCTTTGTGTCGTTCTAGTTTGTGGCTGTTCCAAGCCGAAGCAGCCTGCCCAGGTGGCTGCAGAAGAAACCCCAACCGCAGTTGTTCAACCCGCGGTTGAGGTGGCACAGCCAACCGCTTTCGCCAAGCCGGTTATCCGAAAGGTATATGATCAAAAACTTGAGGGAATATGCGCTCCCAGCGAGAAGGAACTCAGCCAGACCGACGACATTGAAGGCAACATCGGTGTGGTAGACACGAGTGAGATTGAAAACTGGCGAGACGAGTACACCGTCTATTTTGGGCTTGAACAAGAAACGGAATCAGGCGTGTTTGAGGACTGCCTGCAGACGATGGCATGGTCGTATGCCAACATTCCTCAGGAGTGCCCGGAGATGCGAGCTTCAGTTGGCGATTCCTTCCTCGGGACGGGGAAGAAGTACCGTTGGAAGGCAGCTGTTGCGGTTGGCTCCGAGACACCCCCGAAACTGATTAGCGATTGGCAGTTCAGTGACGGATTCTCGGTTGGGCAGTGATCCTTGCTCCGGAAG
>JAKQFZ010001130.1 GCA_029558215.1 Candidatus Omnitrophota bacterium | reverse complement strand
TGTGTTTGAACTCCTCGGTATTCTGAACTGCATAGTGTGCCAGATGCTCTTTCGCGGCCAGAAAGTCCAGGAAGATGATCGAGTCAAAACCCATCTCATGCACGAAAGGCACCATTGTATGAAACTCGTGCACATTCTCTGTCGAAACAGTGCAGGAGACAAAGAGAAAGGGAAGTTTTCCACCCGACTCAGCACGAAGTCTTGAGAGGCGTTTCATATTCGTACAGATATGTTCAAAGTCAGCACCCAGACGCAGGCGATTGAACAACTCGGGGGTGCAGGCATCCATGGAGATGTTGAATTCCTCGATGCCTGATTCGACAACGCGTCGGCACATTTCTTCGTTTAGAACCATCCCGTTGGTGCTGGTGAAGACAAACATCCCGCGGGCGTGACATTCCTCGACAAAATCGAAGAAACGCCTATGCAGCATTGCTTCTCCCAGACCCAACAGACTTGCCCTCTCGATGCCAACCATCTGACTGGCGACGCGCTGGAATTCATCGAAGGGCATGTTGCCGCTGTCCACCGGCTCAAGATGCTGTCGGGGACAAAGAGGGCACACCACATTACAGGCTGTCGAGACACGAATCCAGCAGTTCTGCGGTTGGGCAAGACTCTCGGTCGAGAGATAAGTCGAGTCAAGCATGGTCAGGACGGAGTTAAGCGATATTCTGTAGTCGTGTTCAGTGTTTCTCATCGGATTTCCCTAGGGAGCCATTATCAAGAAGTAGTGTTCGGGATTGTCTGAGTTGCGATATCTGTAGTCGAAGCAGTTCAGACAGAGACCGTATCGCTTTGGAGTGTTGACCACAGCGCGGAAGCGCTGGTAGGGTTCACCGTTCCAAATCTCTTCGAAACTCTGCCTGTGCAGGTCACCCACAATCTCTTCATGGATACAGCAAGGCCTGACGGTTCCGACGTTGTCTACGTAGAGAAACTCCCAAGGCTCAGGACACAGACCGCTGAATGGGGGGAACTTGTCCTTCCATGGATCCACCGAAAGGTCAAAAGGTACAGGAAGATGGACGTGGACTCCCAGTATCTCAGCTAACTTTCGGGTTTCTTCGAGAACATTGTTGGAATGTTCGCGGTCGTACAGCAAGGATTGCTCTTTGAGGCTCTCGCGAAAAACGGTTAGATGTCCCACCCCAATTGAGGCCGCTTTCAGTCGGGCTCCGAGTCGGACGAAATCTGGAAGTTCGTCCAAATTGGCCTTCATGAGTACGTAGCCCAGCACCAGGGCAGGCAGTTCGGAACCCAGTTCCTTCTTGACTCGATTGAGCGTTTCGATGTTCTCAATCACTTGCTGGAGTTTACTGACCCCATGTATCAGTTGGTAGGTGTCTTCCTTGGCTGCGTCAACAGAGACAGTCAGAGCGGAAAGCTGGTGTTGAACCAGAAGGCGGGAGACCTTTTCGTCCAGAAGAAGACCGTTGGTAATGAGCCGTGTGTTCATATCCTTTGGAAGACGACTCAGCGCCTCCATGAAAACGGGAGTGGTCAGGCTTTCGCCACATCCGAAAAGCGCCATATCCTCGTTGTATGGGAGCACATCGGCAATCACATCCAGAAGATGCAGATCAATGTCACAGCGATCCAGATCCTTGAAAGAATGGGGACACATGTTGCAGCGAAGATTGCACTTTCGGGTTACCTCAAAATATACCCGCTTGGGACGGCTCAGGACGCGCGTCGTCTGATTGCGGATCTCGAACTGTGAAAGACGTCGGTTCCAATCTCTTGATATTTCTGGAGTTGAAGCAAATCTCATGCGTTCAGCAAGAACTTCCTGTGTGAGTCGGACAAACCTTTGCCGAAGCCATCTGGGAAGCTTTGAGAGGAAACGTCCCGTCCGGAAATTCCGCTCAGGCAGTCTGAGGAAATCCACGATCCAAGACGAAATCCTGGCAGTAGAAAGTTTGTCGGTAGCGCCGCTCTGTATCAATCAAAAGCCTCAGTCGGAGCCTTGCCTCCAAGGGCAAGTTGTTCACTCAGTATATAGGGGAATTCGCAAAGGGTGTAAAGGGGAGTTGTGAGATTTCCGCAGGACTTCGGTGAAG
>JAKQFZ010001122.1 GCA_029558215.1 Candidatus Omnitrophota bacterium | reverse complement strand
CTTCTTCAGCTCGACGGTCAGTGCGTCTCGCCACTTGTCCCACCGAACGCGTCCACGACCTCCATAGTCCAATGGAACGACAAGAGTATTGAAGCGCCTTTTCGGCATCCAATCGATCAACTGAAGAAGATTCTCCGCTGTGTGAGAGTGCCCTTCTTCAACATAGAGCTTTCGGTATTTGAGAGCAGGTTTCTCGACACAGGACGCATCCAGATTGAGAACCAGAGATTTCACCCTGGGCACAAATGAATGATCGTCTCCATAGTAGGTGAACGCCGGAGCCAGCCAGCGACAGCCAAGCTTTTCAAGAAATCTGTAGACACCGTAGAGCACACCACGATCATCGGCACCAACGATAAAAACACTCCCGTTGTGAATCAATATGTTGAACGACTCCGGCACAAGATTCATGGCCTTCTTTGCAGGAAGCAGACCTCTCAGGGAACTGTGCTCTCCCACAACAATGCAGGGACCATGAGGGTGATCCGCCACAACGAACTCGGAACCGGTCATCTCCTGCAGGAAATACCTCAGCTGCTGAACTGCAGAATCCTCAGTCAAAGAACGGCTGCTCGGGCAGACAATGCTGACATGAGCCTTGCCTCCTTCAAAGATCATCAACTGATCAGCCGTGACAGATCCAGTAGCCATGTACATAACACCCACGATGATGAATCCAAGTCTCCGAAACATTCCAATCAACCTGCTCCACAGCAAGTGAATCACCACTCTCCTCAGGTACGCTGTAATAGCCAACCAACACGATGATAGTCATGCAATCGGTCTGCTGTCAAAGCCGCAGAGGTGCGAGCACCCTTGACTGTTTGAGTGTGCTGGGGCTAGTATCCGAGAGTGATTACAGAGGCAACAACAGGAGAAGGCATCATCTCGCTATTGTTTATGGTCGCCGGAGAAGAGTACGGGTACGCAAGGAACCTGATCCCCTTGGAGGATCAGGATTTACTTTCTCTCCCTCATGCGCAAAAGGCAAAGGAAACTCAGACTCGGCTGGTGGTGCGCATATCTGACCCCGTGCGGCCTGAAAAATGGCTCTACATAAAGAGATACCTTCCGCGAACAACGTTCAAGCGTTTCCTGGGGAGATTCTTTCGTTCAAAGGTCTTGCTGGAATACCGACAAACTCTGAGAGCAGGTTCCTTGGGAATACCGGTTCCACAAGTTGTTGCTGTGGCGGAAATCCGACGATGGGGCGTTTGGCAAAAAGGGTTTCTCATGACGAGCGCTGTTGACTTTGATATGAATCTTGAGCAGTTTGCAGAATCGGTCAAGCGTACGGATCCATTGAGGAAACTGGTCAGAAAGCGTCTCGCACGACTTCTTGCCGACAGTCACGCCAAGGGATTTATCCACGACGACCTCAACGCAGATCATGTTTTGATCGCGATCCGGGAAGGTCAACCCGTGATTCATTGGATCGATTTGGCCAATGCCCTTTTCACGAGACGTACCCAGTTATGGCACCGAGTAAAGAATTTGACGCAACTGCACAAGTCTTTGCCCGCTGAATATGTTTCGCTCCGCGAGCGGCTGCGCTTTCTGCTAGACTACGGAGCAGCTTCGGGTCTTTCCCGAAAAGCCCTGAAAGAGTTGATCGCCCGCGTCCATGCTGTCACGATGCTGAAGAAGAAGAAGAACGACAACGGATTGAGAACAATTGTATGGCTATGGAAGAATTTCGCCCCACTAAAAAGAAACTGAAGGAACCTCGCGAGAGGAATGTGCCACGAACGCAGTGGTCTGTGCTTCTCAAGTGGCTCTGCACAAAATACTTCAGACCCTATGTCCCGCTTCTCGGACTGACTTTTGCCTGCATGCTGATGGCTTCTGTCTTTAACGCAGGTTCCCTTGCTTTCATCAAGCCCGTACTTGAGGTCATCCTCATACCCGAGAAAGCAGAGACGGCGATATCCGAGAATTCCACTTCGGATACCCTCAACGAGAGCAAAGAAATCACCCCACACAAGCTTCGAAATCCTGGCAAACTTGATCATCTCCTGAGGCCTCTGAATCAGTTCATAATCGAGCACTCCAAGGGGCGTCCTTTTGGGATGCTCTGTGTGGTGGCAGTCCTTCTGGTTTTTGTCTTCCTACTCAAGGCACTTTTCACTTTCCTCCAGGACTACTTCATGCGATACATCAGTGAGGGGGTCATACGGAGACTTCGAGAGGATGTCTACCGTCACATACTCGAGTTGCCTCTCTCCCATTTTACAGGAACGGGAACTGGGAAGCTCATGAGTTTTCTAAACTACGATATTGTGCTCTGCAAGGATGTCGTCAACGTCGTTTTTGAGAGGGCGATATTTCAGCCTCTTCAGATTTTGGCCTTGCTTGGTTGGGCAATGTTTCTGAACTGGCAACTGACGTTGGCCTCAGTGGTTGTGATTCCGGTCAGCGGCATTGTTGTTTCTGTTGTCGGGAAGAAACTGCGACGTGCGCGCTTTAAGAGCCAACAAAAACTCTCCGATCTGAACTCTATCCTCCACGAAACATTCTCTGCCGTGCGAATCGTTCGAGCATTCCGGATGGAGGATTACGAACGAAGTCGTTTCGAGTCCAAAACCCGTGAGATATTCCGAATCGCCATCAAGATGGCTCGGGTTCGCTCCGCCGCAGGGCCTGCGGTGGAGTGGTTGGGCGCTCTTGGTGTAGGTCTCATCCTGCTTCTGGGGGGATACATCGTCATCATCCGAAAGAGCATGGATGGTTCAGATTTCATGACCTATATTCTGGCGTTGGGGATGATGTACGCTCCCCTGAAACGTCTTGTCAAAGCCAATTCGGAGTTTCAGGAGGGTTTGGCTGGTGCAGAGCGTGTACATAGCCTCCTCCACGAAGAGATTCCCATTCGCAATGATCCCAGTCTTCCAGTATTACCCCCGTTTGAGAAAGGCATCTCCTATGAGAACGTGTCGTTCGCCTATAGCGCCAATGCCGAGAAA
>JAKQFZ010001092.1 GCA_029558215.1 Candidatus Omnitrophota bacterium | reverse complement strand
CAGCACGAAGGTGCGCTCGGGAATCGGGTTGTCACGACGATGCGTCTGGCTGCCGTGCGCGTGATGCGGATTCTGCTTCCGACCGGTGCCCTTCTTGCCCTTCTTCCCCTTCTTCCCCTTGACGGGGTTGTTGCGGTAGTTGGGGCGAGCCGAGTTGGATTCCAAGTTCTCCAGCACTTCCTTCTGGCTGATGCCGTAGTGTCGTGCGAGACGCTCGTGAGCCTCGGCCAGGGTTGGCTTCTTCGACTTCGCCATGGGGACGGTCTTGCCCTTGGCATGAAGCCGACGACCCTGCTTGGATCGATCTGCCTCAATGAAGGACAAGATGCGATCAATTGTCGCCGATTCGAGACCCGACGCCTCTGCTGTACGCTCAACAGCGCGTGTGGTCGAAGGGAGTACCTTCGCCTTGGGCTTCTTGGCGGCGGGCTTCTTGGCAGCGGCCTTCTTGGCGGCTGGCTTCTTCGCCTCATCCTCCTTGAGGATTTGCTTGGCGTCCTTGTCCATTTCGTGAACCACCTTGGCGGCATTCTTGCTGCCGCGCTTGATGGCGCGCTCGAAGGTCTTTTGGCATTGCTCCTGCGTCGGCGGCTTGCGTGCTTTCGCAGTGCCACCTTTCTTCGCTGGAGAAGCCTTCTTGGCCTCACTCTTCTTCGTCTTCTTCTGGGGCATTTCGCCGATCTCCTCTGAACGAGTCTTTTAGGGGTGAACGAAGCCTCGATGATTGGCCACGCAACTGTCAGGGCTGGCCAACCGATAGGCATCAAACCCTTGGTGGTAATACAATGGTTGAGGGAAAGCGTACTTATGCTGATAGTCATCAGCCAAGAAACCCTCTCGCCTGTACCGAATGTATCTCACGTCAGTAAGAAACTCCCACCCTTCTTCTGGGATTTCAACCCCTACTTCACACAAGTCATCGAGGTTGCCGAAGTACTTCTCTGCCAACCGACGCATCTCTGCATCGCTTTGGGAAACTCCAGTGTGATCAAACTCGAATCGAACGATGTAAAAATCGCAGCTTCTGAGAAGCTCGTCGAGAGGGTCGTGAACAATGATGTGATTTGGTGGCACCAAAAGCTCGTGGTGTTTATCCTCCAAAATAAATGAAACGACGGATCCCTTCGTGAGCAATCCCATGATTCATTCCTTTCCGCTTGACAGCAGCTTGATGGACCCAACAGTTGCCAAAGCAGCAGCAATTCCAAGGAATATCCCCCATGCTCCGTTGCTCTTGGAGGTTCCCATTGGTTGCAGCGCGTTCGACGACGGCAATTTTCCTTCGAGTATGGGCAACAGAAACGCGTTCAAGATGGGTTGTGCAAGCACCCAAACATGTTGCTGGTGAGAGTACTTGCCAGCGTAGTCAAGCACGTAGAGATCACCTGCTTTGAATGCTTTTTCTGGCTCTGGAATCCCTTCCACTTGCAGCGCGACGGGATCCACATTTTCTGCGCTCATGGCAGCTTCTGCTGTGGCCAAGACACATTCTTCTCCTGTAGAGAACGTCTGTCCTCCACCGAGCGAAGCGGTCATGACAACCACGGCTTCTCCGCGTATCGCCTTGCGCGAGAATTCCTCGTATCCCTTCTTGGACAGTGCTTCTTTCGACGAAAAACAAGCATCCAATGAGATCAGTCCGATGACGCGATCTGCATCGTGCTTCAAGATCTCGTTGGCCATACCGTGAAATGCGGAGAAGCCTGCCAACACGATCCGATCAAAGTCTTCTTCTTGGATGCCCTTGCTTCGCAAGAGACCAGGCAAGATATGATCGTCTGCGTCCAAGTAACTCAACGCGAGATCCCTGAAGGCATTGCTTCCGATGCCTCCAACGCCTTGATTGAAGACAACCACCTCGGTGTCAAGAGGGACGTCTACCTTCAAATCAGAACGAGAGACAGGGCCACCCCAGATCACCAAGTTGCGCATGATTCACACCACAATGGCTCGGTGGATGGCAGCCTTCAGCTCAGGAGGAGTGCTCCGATTCCGAGCCAGTGCGCGAAGAGCAGGTACCCACGGGCACTGTGCCCAACGATAGAATTGTTCAGGTGTCAGGTTTTCGTTTCGCGCGACAGCGAGAATCGCAGCAGTGCCTCCCACCGCAGATTTGTCCAGACCACATGGAGCAAGAGGGCTGTTCTCTGCGACATCGAGCAAGATGTTGTACATCGGCTCAAAAGGTCCATCCTCAATCGACATCTCGAACAGATGCAAATCGATCATCGCAGGTGTCTGAACGATTGGCAGTTCGTAGTGAGGAGGCAAGTCGCGAGACTCGTTGGACTGATTGAAGTGAACGCGAATCGTTGGACCTTCGACATGAATGATCTTGAGCGGGTTACCTTCTATCATGAAGGAGCCAACTGCGCTGTTGTGATCCACGATGAAGTCCGCATTTTCAGGTGCGACTCCATGATCCAAACGGTGAACGTAAACCGGTCGATCAAACTCAATGCCGAACTTCGTTGTGTCTTTGACCTTGGTGACGATGTGAAACTTAGACATGGCGGTCCTCAAGAAGGGTGTGAGGTGGATCGAACAAAGGTTTTACGGCAACTCCAACCAAGAGCAATGCTCCAACGGCAAAAACGCCCTTTGCCCAGAATGGAGAAGTGGTAGCTGCCTCCGAATTTGTTTTGGCATCATTCCCAGCGAGCGGGAACTGGCCGCTCAAAATCGCATCGTTCGCGTAGGCGGCAACGACGCCACCGTAATCCACAGTTACTTGTGTCTTCGAGTAGCAGTCGGCTCGCAGATTGAATTGGTTTGGCGAGCAGTCCGCAATGCACGGCATCTTGTTGGCCTTGTCTTGGTAATCACGCACGCATCCAGCTCCACACTTGGGGCTTCCTGCGTTGTAGCTGAATGCCATCTTGATCGGATCACCGTTGTACTTGTTCCAAAGGCTACCCAACAATTTGGAACCAAGATCAACGTTGACATCGGGGACATAGATCTCATCCACGGAAAGCTCTCGACCAGCCATTGAGTTTGCCGTGCTGTGCATCAACTGCATCAGTCCCATCGCACCCGCTGGACTACCAGCTTCTGGATCTCCACCTGACTCAAAACTCATGATCCCTGCAATGTAGTGAGCAGGAATTCCGTATCGTGCTGCCGCCGCATAGATGAGATCTTTCCACTGGGCAACCCCAGGCTGAAGAGGCCGACGAGGCACATCTCCACCAATTTCAATCAATCCATCTTCTGTCCAGCGATACGACGGACCTCCGCAACCAGTGGAATAACTCGCTGGCAGAGTCTTTTCTCCAGAAGGATCTTCAACAAGATCAACAAAGACTGATCCGTCTTCACAGAGATATTCTTGTCGTGTCGCTACCATGATTATGTAGGCATACCACGACTTTGAGCAGAGAGTAGCATTCCCCGCCCTTCAGGCCGAGGATGGTTTACTGAACCTCCCCTCCGTGAACGGAGGGACTTCTCAGAGACCTCACGGTCGCTGAGCTACTTGCCTGGGTTCCGCCGGAAAGACCTGGCTTCTGCCAGGATACTTGCTTGGATGCACGAAGATGACTTTCGGGGCCACCAGCGCGGGCGTTGGCGCCATACCTCCGTCCATCCCAATCTGTCGGATGTTCCGCGCCCCTACCCCATCATGTGGCGCATCGAAGCCACAGATTCCACACCGATACGTTCTTTTGAGGAAGTCCATGTCCCCAGGTCTCACGTCAGGCCACGCGCAGCGAGTGCCCTCATCGCTGCTTCGCGCACCCACCACTCGGATTCGGTCTTCTTGTTGCCCAGGAGACGAAGGACGTCGGGCGGCGTGTTCGGGTTCTCCGCCACCGCTCGGCGCACGTTCCACTCGGATTCGGTGGCCTCGTTGCCCAGGAGTCGAAGAGTGTCGAGGGGCGTGCTCGGGTTCTCCGCCACCGCTTCGCGCACGTACCCCATGGATTCGGTGGCCTCGTTGCCCAAGATTCGAAGGACCTCGGGCGGCGTGGTGGGGTTACTCGCCACCGCTCGGCGCACGTACCCCTCGGATTCGGTGGCCTCGTTGCCCAGGAGTCGAAGGGTGTCTTGAGGCGTGCTCGGGTTCTGAGCCACCGCTTTGCGCACGTTCCCCTCGGATTCGGTGGCCTTGTTGCCCAGGATTCGAAGGACGTCGGGCGGCGTGTTCGGGTTGCTCGCCACCGCTTCGCGCACCCTCCACGTGGATTCGGTGGCCTCGTTGCCCAGGAGTCGAAGGACCTCGGGCGGCGTGTTCGGGTTCCTCGCCACCGCTCGGCGCACCCTCCACGAGTGAGGCCCCCAGGTGCGCCACAGCGTCTCGATCAGCCCTGCGTCGGCCGTCCTTCCCACCACCTCCCTCACCACCCCCTTCATCGCCTCGTCGGGCTCGACCAGGGCGTGGAGCACGAAGGCGGGATGGCTCGCCACCTCCTCGGGAAACGCCTCCGCCAACTTCCACAACAAGCCCGTGGTGAGCTTGCCGTCTTCCTCAATGGGAACGAGGTTGGGGTTGTCCAGCACGGCCCTTCTCACCTCCACCTCGGGATGCTCTCGCAGATCCACCAAGCGCGCAAAGGGTGTGTTGGGATCGCGCGCCTCCGCCACGAGGACCTCCACCTCAGGATTCACAGGATTGGCCTTCCTGGAGACACTCGACGCCATCCACACGAGTCCTCCCGCGAGGGCCAAGCCTCCCACCACCCAAGGCCACACAGAATTCTTTGTTTTTTCTTGTTGTTGATTGTGTGGCGATATATTGGTTGCGCGATCTGCGAAGGCACACCTCTCCGCGAGATCTTTCAATTGGTTTCCAATGATCTCAAAGGTCGGAGGAATTTCTTCTCTAAAATGACCATTGTCGTAATTCAGAGAAAATACCCATCCAGTTTCAGGAACATCAACGAGATCAAAGAATTCGTACCCCAGTTGATTTGGCCAACCGATTCTCGGGAAGTAGAGACCTATTCCCCGTTGTGTCACATCGGTAACAATTCCTGTGGATACTTTCTGAGAGTACCTCTGAATCGTAACGAGATCTCCTACCTGGATTACTTGATCTCGAAAATTCTCCATCAGATCTGGATGTGTTGAATCAAACATCAATTGTTGAAGCAAGATGCTTTGGTCACTGCAAAGTGGCATCTTGATGGGATTGCCTGGCGCTGATTTGTTGTTGGTAGCGATCTGGTGAAGGATACTCAAGATGGCGGAGCTGTTGAGTTTCTCGTCTTCACCGTGGCCAGTGAAAATCTGTGGAGCGATGCCACGTGATTCATCTTCTTTGCGAAGATAATCCTCGTATAGCGACATGATTGAATCGCGCAACTCTTGATCAGTTAGCGACTTGAACTCATTGGACAAGTACATGTCCAACAGGGCCATCCGTTGCCCAACGGACAAGTTACATGAGGACTCTTCGAGAATATAAATAATCCCTTGTTGATCAATGAACATCCAGAAGATCTACCATGAGACAAGGCATTGACTGTATTAATTTCATCTGACAATTGTGGGGTGTATTGACCAGAACACTTGTGTATACTGCATCGAATGCAAGTCATGGTTCAGCAGGGTGACACGGTTGGAATCTTGTGCGAGAGGCACGGACTCAGCAGGGAGCAATTCTTCGAACATAACCCAAACAAGTACCAATCGTCTTTCTTCACGGAAGATCATGTGCGCACGGCCTATCTCGAAGAAGGGGAAAAGATTGAGATTGGCAACGTTCATCTTGAACGTCTGGGTGACAACCAATTCTCGGATGGAAACAACGTGTACGATGTCATGTACTCGGACTCAGGCGCTTCGACAGCCGGCTTCGCACTCGGGGCGTATCTCGTCTTGGGAGCGGCCTTCACCCTTGGCTTCTACTACCTCTTGTGGCGAGGTGTGAAGGCGATCGCCAAGGAGAGTTGATTCGCCTATCTCAGAGAAGATTCTTTCCTCCGTTTCCTCAGCGAGAACAAGATGCCCAAGACAAGCCAGATCGCCGCGCTCTATGTCGATGTCAACAACGGACCTTACGCCAAGATGGCCAACGTTGATGAGTGGGGAATCGAAAGAGACGCGACAAAATACAATGGCCCCGATCCCGTTGTGGCTCATCCAGCTTGTGCTCCGTGGGGAAAGTTTTCTTGGAGATCTTGTGGAGCGGACAGCCAAACGGATGGCTCTCGATCTTGTGGCCTGATCGCGGTGGATCAAGTTAGAAGGTTTGGTGGAGTGCTTGAACATCCTGTAGGTTCAAAGCTATGGGAAGCAATGGGGTTGCCACGTCCTGGAGAAGGGCAAGATGCCTTCGGTGGATGGACACTGGACGTGAAACAAGTGGATTGGGGGCATCCATGCGAGAAGAGAACTTGGCTGTATATCGTGGGGGTGAATCCAGAGGACATCCCGAGAATTCCACCTGCCAAGAAGCCCACCCATGTTATTGAACCTGGGGGAGGAACAACACTTCCCAGATTGCCGAAGTCGCAACGTCACATCACACCTCCAAAGTTCGCGAAATGGTTGGTTGACCTCGCACAGCGAGTCGATCCATCGCTTCTGAAGAACTCTTGCGCTAGCACGGAGGTAAACCGACGAAACAATCCTGTCGATGCTCACCAAGATGGTGCCAGATTCAGGACACGTTTTGCAGAAGACAACCCACAGTTTGCTCTTGCTATGGCCGATGTGCTTCGTGGAGCATCTACGTTGGTCGGTCAGGCATGGTTGGAGGATGGTCGCGAGATCATTGAAGTTGAGTCGGATAGCTATTGCTCCAATCCAGTGGACGATGGCGATGAATTCACAGGCAGCATTGAGATCGGTGATCGTTTCTTGACGAGGCCACTCAAAGACTACGAAGACTGGAGAAAAGCTTGGTGGCGAGAGGCCCTACAAAACAGCATTGATGCAGGGGCGACAGAAATCTTGCTCGGAGCTTCGAAGAATGAAGATGGGACCTGGACCGTGTTTTGTGACGACAACGGGAAGGGAATGAACTTTGAGCAAGTTCGTAGTTATTTTTTGCGTATGGGCGAATCTGGCAAGCCCATCGGGAGCGGGAGTGGCAACGTCGGTGGCTTTGGTAAAGCCAAAGAATTGTTGGTCCTTCCTTGGATCCAGTGGACTGTTGAAATCGATGGGACCAAGATCGTTGGGCATGGGTTGCCTTTCAAAAAAATGGTCGGCAAGCCCAGGCAAGGCGTGCGTATCGAAGTCATCATGCCGGCGGACACCTTTACAACGACATCACATGCTCGTGCGATGCTTGAGCGCAGCCATCTACAAACAAAAGTTCAAATCAATGGAGAACCTTTCGATCCAGACACATTCTTGAATGTGACGGAGAAGATTCGGACCATCGAGGGAAAGGGAGACATCTACCTCAAGAGAACTCCTGGAGAAAAGCACTGTACGATCCTTGTTCGCCATCATGGGCTATTCATGTTTGAGATCTACACGAGCCTCGTCGATGGCATCGTCGTACTTGAATTGACAGGTCCCAGCATTGAATTGCTGGCCAGCAATCGCGACGCATTTGCAGATTACCATATCAAGTCTGCCATCTCTGATTTCGTCACCGAGTTGGCCAAGGATCCCACCAGTAGTTTGGTATCTCAGGGGAAAAAGCTGAGGAAATTGTACAGAGGAGATGGTTCGTTCAACGCGCAGAAAGATGAGATCGCTTCCACTGTGGTTGACAAAAACCCTGAATTTTTCACCTCAGCTCCAGATCCAGAAACGGTTGTGGATGACTTGATTATTTCCATTGAGATCGTCAAGTCCAATGAAGAAAGGTCTACGGATTTTCAAGATACAAAAAAAGATTTCTTGAACGCGTTGCAGACCACTGCTGAAACGGCACGTGAAATCATCACGCATGCTCCAAGGGATGGCTTTGAAGACAAGTTGCGCTTGGTCAAGACTTTGATCTGGAAGCCAGATTTTTTCATCTTGAATGAGAACGAAAAAAAGGAAGTCCCCAAGATATTCATGCCAGAACACATGACGGCGACCACGCTTCGATTGGCGCGCGTCTGGGCAGAGGTCTGCAAGTTTGTCTTGTTGCAGCTAAGGATGTTCGAGCCATTTGGCATCGGGTTCTGTTTTGATCCCTACAGCCGCGCGATGTATACGGAAGAGGATGGTTCTTCTTGGATCTTGTTGAATCCATTCAAGAATCCTAAAGTCGAAGCTGAGGGGATCTTGCGACCAACGGATGACAAAGATCTGGCCAAGATTTACGCTTGCGCCATTCATGAGTGCTCCCACCTTCAAGGATATTCCTACCACGACGAATCGTTTGCCAGTCGGATGACAGAGAATATGGCACTTTGCGCTCCTGGTTGGCGCCATGTAAAAAAGCTTGCCTTGAGTGTTCCAATGAAGGGGCAAGTTTCAAAAAAATAGTCAGAATTTGCCTCAAAAGTGCTACCAGACCGTGGTCTGACGTGAGACCATGGCCGCATGGAGTTCGTCGACGCCTCGGGCACCCGCTACCAGTTCACCGAAGCGGTGGAGGCCCCTGCGGCTGCGCAGAAGGCGCTTGTGTGGCCTTGGGTGGTGGGAGGTCTTGCGATCCTGGGAGGTCTAGCGTGGATGGCGTCGAGCAGATCGAGGCAACCGAACCCGATGAATCCTGAGGTGGAAGCCCTTGTGACGGAGGTGCGCGATCCAGCCACACCCTTCGAACGCTTGATGGCGTTGGTGGAGCATTCCGAGGTCGAAGTGCGACGTGCCGTCTTGGATAACCCGAAC
>JAKQFZ010001090.1 GCA_029558215.1 Candidatus Omnitrophota bacterium | reverse complement strand
GTTATGCCAGGAGAGAAGGTCTTGGCCGCTCCTGGAAAGCAGCTTCCATGAGGTCCGTAAGGAAATGGAAAGGGTTTTTTCCACGCAGCTGACAAGTTCTGGTCACGGTGAGAATCCTCTCGGTGAAACGTTCGCCGGCTTCGGACTGGTTTCCGAAACAGAGTTTTCTCCACTGGACCGCAGGCCGGATGGCCTGTTCGGCTGCATTGTTTGTCGGCTCGACTCCCTCGTGAGTGAGGAAAGTGAAAAGATGGTTCCAGTTATCGAGCAATCTTTTGGCGCGAGTGCGTACGTCTCCATCCGGGCTGGCCAGGTACTTTTGGCAGTACCTCTTCATCCGAGCCCGCATGAGAGTGGTGGCGCTCAGGAGTTGCTCGCGGGTGAGGTAGCCTTCTCGGAAGGCATGCCAGCAACTGAAGATCCGCCCCACTTCTTTGAGCATATTCCTCGAGAAGATATAGGCATCCGGGCTGGCGCGCCCATCCTTGAGGGCCTTGAGCTTTCGAATGATGTGAGCCCAGCAAAGCTGCCGGACCCCTCTCTTGTGGTAGCAAGCATAGGCCGAATGGTCGTCCGAGGTGATTACCCCCTTGAAAACATCCCCAAGAACGGCTCTGAGTACCTTGGCTCCTCGGCTGGCAGCGATGTGGAAATACACAACCAGAGGAGAGACAAAGACCCAAAGGTAGCGGCGATCCCCTTTGCACTTCCACCCGGTCTCGTCGGCATTGAGGTTGCCGGAGTCGGGAAGAGTCTGCCTTGCTTCCTCGGACGCCAGACCCAACTCCGGACTGACCCGCTCGAGGCAGTTGCACACACTTCCAAGGCAAAGATTCAATCTGAAAAGGGTGTTCATGATCTCCACGATGCCTCTTCTGCCGATCTTGTGGACAGAAGTGAGATAGGCAATGGCCCCGTGGACTCCAGGACCGAACTGGCTTTGTGCTACTTCAGGGGGAAGCTCGGCCCGCGTCCTGTGACCACATGCGCATCCCAGTTCATGACAGCGGTGCTCCTCCATGGCGGGTTTGATCTTGGGTAGCTCGAAAGTCTGGTACCTCTCGGGATCGGAAGTCTCTTCGCAACTCTCCGGAACCAGAGCAACTCCGCACTTCTCGCAGACAGGAGGGAAATGTTCATGGACTTTATCCATCTCCTCAACGGGAAGCAGTTCTCGCTTGTGGCCCTTGTGGCCTTTTTGGCCTCCAGGAGAGCGACGGGACTTCTTCTTTTTCGGTTTCGACACCTTAGGACCGTCAGAGGAAGGTGGCTTGGAGGAGTTGGTGGAGTTGGTTGACAGGGCGGTGATCTTCCTTTCCAGAATGATCACTTGCTGCGACAGGGACTCAGTCCGGGCATGCAACTCCAGGAGGGTCTTGACGACCACCTCCCTGCCAGCTTCGTAGATGAGCTCGGCTTCCCGGATGTCCATATGCCCTCACACAATGTGGATCTGACTGAAATGGTTCGCTTCTCATACCATTGGACTTTCCTATTATCAGAGAATGCGTCCGTTGTCCCGTTCAAAATGCAGCGGTATGAAATTT
>JAKQFZ010001082.1 GCA_029558215.1 Candidatus Omnitrophota bacterium | reverse complement strand
ATTGAAGCATCAGACTCCGGAGGATCGATATGCCACGGTTCCGAACCCCTGATCTGAAACAGCGACTGATGCTTCCCATTTCCCTTGAAGACCAGATCGTTCCCGGCACTCTTGAATACGCGATTCACGATGTCGTCGAGCTCACATTCCCGGGGTAGATATTTCTGCACCATGAATTATCTCGCTGTACAAATTCGGAAGACCCAGAAGTTCGAGCACTTCGAGATGTTCGGGCTTGAAGAGTTCGAGTCGGGCCTGTCTTTGGCCTCGAAAATTCGCTGCAATATAACCGATGTTCTGAAACAGGCTCATGATCCCGTTCGTGGTCGGCGTTTCCGTTCGGTAATAGGCATGAGGGCATTTCCCTCCCCTTCGTGCAAGACTTCGTCGCAGTTCCCGCTGTATCAGCGCAGAGATCATCAGGGCAACGAGGTAGACAAACCCAAGAACCTGGATTCGCGATGGCCGCTTGAGAAAGATCGGTGCAATGGCTGCGGGCCCTTTGAGCCACTTGAACGCGCTCTCTACGACCCATTGCTCTTTATAACTTGCCAGCATGCGCTCATCACTGAGCTTTCGGCGATCTGTGATGTTCGTGACCAGAACGAACATGTTATCCGGAGAAAAGCCATGAGAGAGCGATTCCTTCGGCTTGGGCTCCGCTCGAATCACGAAACCACGAATCATCTCCGGTGGCCCCTTGGGGCGCCCACGGCCACGCTTTGCCGGAACCTCACCTTCACTCACCGAGATCTCGACTTCATGATACCGAAGTTTCAGCGTCGCGATCTTTTCCCGGGCAACTTTTTCCGCGTCAGGCTGGCAGGCATAAATTTCCTTCTTCCAGGTTTCGATGAGCTTGTCGATCTTCCCACGCTCCTCATCCCGCCTGGATGCATCGATTTCAGCCTTTCTCCGTGCCAGTTCCTCCGAATGGACCACCAGATATCGCCACATCGACATGCGCTCTTCGCCGGTGTCCGTCTGCCAGCCATGGGGAATGACGTAAGATTTGCCATGATATTGATACCCGGATTCGCTTGTATGAAGAAGAACGAGGTCATCCTTGGCGGCGCTTTCACACAGCTTGCGTTGCAAGGAGAAGTTTTCCGGCAGCAGGGTCAGAATCGAAAGCTCCCGTTCCAGAGCCATCTGCATCGTCTCATAGGTGCACAGCTTGCAGTCGGCCACCATCACTGTCCCCCGCATCTCGGAAAACGCCTGTTCGAGTTGCTTGAGGTGCCATCGGAATTCTTCATTGTCAGAACTGTTTCCATCGATCATTCGCCCCAGCAGCGGCACCCCGTCTTCATTTACCGACATACTGAACATGAACTGCTTGAGATCGGGGCGATGGTCCTTGCTATGTCCTCTTCTGGCGCGGAGGCCGAAGGGGAAGCCAACTTCATCCTCGTATGCTCCATAGACCTTGAGACTCGTCGAGTCGATATGCATTCTCTTGGTTTCCAGATGATAGCCACGAATCGCGTTGAGAGCCAGATTCCCAAAAAGCCCTTCATGGGCTTCATACAAGGCATCGAGACTTTGGCCAAGCCGGGTATCGTTGAAGTGTTCGGCCTGAATTCCAGATCGCTGGAAGATCTTGTCCAGATCGTAGCCCTTGAGGATTCCAGAGACGTTCACGAGGGCGTGATTCTCTCGAAGAATCGAAAGAACGAGGGCCTCGATGCATTCCCCATGAGAAACATGGTTCTGGCAGTGCATCGGAACCGCGTTATCGATGGTTTCACGAACTTTCAGCTTCCGCAGAAATTCTGCAATGATCGGAAACCCACCCAGTCGGCCCGAAGAAACCTTGATCTCATCAAGAGGAATGCTCGACTGCTCCATCGACATGCATGCCACCTCCCTGGCCCACTGGCCAAGAGAAGCGTAGCAGGGTGTTACAAATCGTACAAGAGCAGAATCGAAAAACGAATAATTCATGGTACAATCATCCCAACCCCGGGAATGTCAGGTCGAGCACCGCCTCGATC
>JAKQFZ010001077.1 GCA_029558215.1 Candidatus Omnitrophota bacterium | reverse complement strand
CTTGACAAACTGTACACAGTTGCTCTTCAGCTGTAGCACATCCTGCTCATGCTCCACCGATCCCGAACAAATCACCACAGGGATGTCTGGACGCTCCTGCAAGACGCGATTGACAACCTCGGAACCGCTCAATGAGGGCATCTGATAGTCGGAAACGATCACGTCAAAGCGCTTCGGACTTGAGAGAAAGGCCTGTAGGGCATCTTCTGAACTCGTGAATGCAGTGACATCATAGCCAAGTCTGGCAAGACCCATCCTCATGACATTGGTAATCGGTTCTTCATCGTCCAGGAAGAGTATATGCTCCTTGTATTCGCCTTCACCAGCGGACTCCGATTCCACCAGCGGAGTGCTCTGATCAACAGATTCCCTATGCACCGGAAGGTAAACCCAGAAGGTAGTGCCCTCTCCCAGAGTGCTCTGTACGAATATCTCTCCATTGACCATGCGGACAATTCCTTTGACGTTGGAGAGACCAATACCGGTTCCCTCTCTCTTCGTGGTGAAGTAGGGCTTGAAGATATTCCCAAGCGTCTGTTCGTCCATTCCACTGCCATTGTCCTTGACGCGAAGACACACGTAAGAGCCCGGTCTTTTCATGAAATGCTTGGTTACTTGGTTCGGCAGAATGTCTACATGCGTCAACTCCACTTCGATTGTCCCGTTGGCGCCATTCAGTGCCTGATAGGCGTTCATGAAGAGGTTCATGGTCAGTTGATGAATTTGCACAGGCTCAGCGAGCACCTTGTCTTCTGATTTGTCTATGCTGCTAACAAGACTCGCGCTGGAGGCAATCGAACTGCGCAGAAGTTTGATGACCTCCTTAACGACGGCACTCACGATGACGGGCTGACATCCCCGTTCAGTGCGCCTGCTCATGAGAAGCATCTGACCAACGAGTTCCTTGGCTCGTCCTGCTGCTTGTCGGATCTGAGACACATAACTTTGCGCTTCATGATTCTCATCTATTGAGGCCTCACACAGTTCTGAGTAACCCAAAACAGCAGCAAGAATGTTATTGAAATCATGGGCAATACCACCGGCAAGTATGCCGAGAGCCTCCATGCTTTGGCTGTGCCTCAAGTCTCCCTGCAGTTCCTTGAGTCGGGATAGATCATTGACGAACAGGAACAGCGTCCCATCGTCATCCGGTTTGTCCGATCTGCACGAGGCGCATAGTTCCACGGCAATGGTGGTATTGTCAGCACGCCTCATCTCCGTTTCAACTCTGACGGGTTCAGGTCTGGATTCCCTTGAGATATTGTTGCACCGTGTGAGAATGTCTTGATGCAAGAACAAGTCAGAAAGGCTCATCCGCTGCAGATCCTTCTTGGGAAATCCAATGAGTCTTTCCAGAGACTGATTGGCGTATTCTATCGCTCCCAGTCTGCTACAGACCAGCACACCTGTTGGTATCTGCTCCAGGATACAGTTGACATCCATCATCTTTTCCTTAAGGGATTTCTATGCCCACGAGCAGCATGTCGTCATCCGGTTTGTCGTCACAGAAGTCAAGAACGAAGTCCCAAATACGACCAACAACACCATCCAACGGTTCATTGGAAATGCCCGAGATCAGATCGTCCAAGGCATCTTCTCGAATGCACATCGTCCTACCCGTTGACGGGTCTCGTCGCTGCACCCGAACTAGACCGTCGGTGTTGAGAAAGAGACGATCCCCAGACGCGATCGGGAATGTTCTGCTCTCGAATCTTGGTGACTCAAACACTCCAAGCGGGTCGCCCCGTAAGGGTAACGTTGTAGGAACTGGCAGACGCGCTCTGATACGTCTCGGAGAAGGACAGCCTGCTGCAACGGCCTCTGCCAGCATGAGGTTTAGATTGATCCGCACGAACAGGGCGGTAATCATTCTTTCCCCGTCTCCTGTTGCGATTAACTGGCTGTTGAGCATCTCCAGGAACTGTTTCCCGCCCAACCCCTGGCGATTGTTTTCATCGAAAAAGGCCTTCAGTAGGATCGTGTGGTAGGAGGCGGACAGGTCATGTCCGGCAACATCGGCGAGCAAGAAATCACAACCGGTTTGGGTATTGCGAAAATCAAAGAAATCGCCACCGCAGTCTGCGACGGTTCTGTTGCGTATCGCAAGTCCGGTTCGACACATGTTGGGGTTAATGGAAACAAGTTTTCGGTAAGCATCTGCTGCACGGAAGATCTCCGTTCTCAGCCTCTCCAAGTTCGTTCGATATGTACTCAGCAAGTTATTCACCTCTGGACTCTCCACTGTGCCGTTGCGCCGTTTGGACGATGAGTTCAGGACTGCTTGCACTCTGTTGGTGAAAGAGACAGGTTCCAAAGGCTTGTCAATGTAGTCAGCACAACCCTTGCGCATCAGTTCGACAACCATTCCTTTATCACCAAAGCCTGTGATCACCATCACCGGTATCTCCAGGCCGCTGTCATTGATCTTATCCAGTAGTTCAAGTCCGTTCATGCCCGCCATCTGAATGTCGGATATCAGCAGGTCAACCGGTCTGCTTCCCTCAATACAGCCGAGCAGTTTTTCCATCGCCTCGGAGCCCGAACTTGCTGTGGACACATCGTAACCAATATTCTCCAGTGCCATGGAAAGGGAACTGAGGATTCTCTCTTCATCATCCGCAATCAGGATGTGCTTCCTGTCTTGATTCATGGATACGCCTCCTCGTTCATCGCATTTCTGCAGCCAAGTATTAGCAGACAGCGTGCCAACTTGAGAATGATGGAGTAAGTTGCTCAAAAAGAAGTGCTTATGAAAGAGGATACCTCTGAGAACAATCCAATAGACCGTGTTAAGACATTTTACGGTCAATGTGCGAAACTATCAATAGCAGTCTGATTCTTAATGAGATAAGTTGCATTTCGTGGTGACATGGCAACACATGAACTTGACACCCGATACGACAATAGAATTCCCTGACCCGAACTGCTCATGAGAATCCATGTGATTCGGTTGTGGCATTGACTCTTGAGGCGAGGTCTACACTTGGCAAACTTCCCACCTGTGCCACCGGCTACACCGCAACACATCCCAGCCTTTTTCCCGTGAGACCGGTAATTGCTCAGTATCCTTCTTCGAGAAAGTCTGATATTGCTTCAGCAAGGATCGCTGGGGTTGACCTCGAGGTCAGCTGGAATTTCAAGCATATTGTTCACTTTGAGAAGAGAGCAGGCTATCAAGGCGTGAACCTGATCCATGGCTATCCAGCGATTCGGGCGCCATGAATCCAGAATGACGCAAGATTAGCGATTCCAAACACATTGACATCCCCCACGCTGTAGCGCTACTCCCCTTCAGATTCATGAGACGCGCCGAAAGAAAGCGGGAAACTCGCGAGCAAGCAGAGCGCGAAAAGAAGGAAGCCGAGGCGAGGCAGAAATACCTCGATTCGCTAAGAGGTAAAGAGAATGAAATCTGGGAGCAGATCGAAAAACTCATCCTGACTCGCCAGCCAAGGCGCTATGACGAGGCGCCGGCTCTTCCGCGGGATTTACGAGACTCGGCGACTATGCAGGATAGAAAAGGCGACTATGATGTTCGCCTTGACGCGTTGAAACAGAGACACTCGCAGAAGAGTGCGCTTCTTAGACGACTCAAACACACTGTCGTCACAGGGATTGCCGCGGATGGACTTGGATGAAGAATTGGCCTTCGGCGGCGCTAGATATGATCAAGTCTGTTTCGAGTGATCTGTGAGGAAGGTCTCGTGTGCTTTGCGAATTTTGCGAGTATTGGGTCCTCTTCCACCATTCGCCTCTTGGCCAATCTCGCTTCGTGAGGCGACATGCCCTCCAAACGCTTCAGAATCTTTGCCTGGATTTCATTCTTCATCCGCACGCAGTCAAATCTCTTCTCTGGTTTCATCTCTAGATCCGCCTCCAAGAGAAGAATAACACATGGCCGCCATTCCGCGAAAGGCTTTCGCCCAAGAGGATTTGGTGGGCAATCTGGTGTGCAAATGGATCAGGTCAGACACGGCAAAACCAAGTCAAAGCCGAGAATGTAGTTGCAGTAAATCCTTCTAAACCCTACCAGTTACGGTCAAATCGGGCTGGACTCGAAAATCGAAGAACACT
>JAKQFZ010001069.1 GCA_029558215.1 Candidatus Omnitrophota bacterium | reverse complement strand
GATCGGACTCATCGAGATACGACTTCTTCCCTCCCAGAAGAATCATGGTTTCCAGACTGTTTCGCAGTTCCCGCACGTTGCCAGGCCATTGATACTCCATCATGGAGCGCATCGCTCCGCGTGTGACTCCCTTGGCATTGGAACCCAGTTCCTCATTGAGCTCCTTGAGAAAGTGTGAGACCAGTGGTGGGATGTCTTCTTTTCGCTCTCTCAAAGGGGGAATTGGAAGTTGAACCACTCGGAGCCGATAGTACAGGTCTTCTCGAACCTTCCCCTTCTGAACCAGTTCTCCCAAGTCTTGGCGTGCAGCGGCAATGATCCGAATGTCCACTTTGCGGGACACCGTGCTTCCAAGAGGCTCGAATTCTCTTTTCTCCAGGATTCTCAGGAATTTACCCTGGGTTTGTAGAGGTAACTCGTCCACCCCGTCCAGAAAGAATGTTCCCCCGTCGGCCAGTTCAAATCGTCCTGCCCTCGGAGAGACAGCTCCCGTGAACGCTCCCCGCTCGTGGCCGAACAGCTCCGTCTCAATAAGACTCTCCGCAAGTGCACCACAACTGAGCTTTACAAAAGGAGCATTGCGGCGTTCACTGGCTTCATGGATCGCTCGCGCGATGCTGTCCTTGCCAGTGCCGGTTTCCCCGATGATCAAAACCGTGGCGTTCGTGGTTGCGACCTGCTCCAGTGTTTCGAACAGCTGACGAATCCCTGGTGATATGCCGATCAGTCCGTGGAAGCCTTCCTTTTCCTGGAATCGGTATCGAAGATCGGAGAGTTCCCAGACAAGCCTCTGGTGGGCAAGTCCTCTCTCCAACGTCAATGCCAGTTTGTCGAGATTCAATGGCTTGACCTGAAAGTCCAATGCTCCCTGGCGCATGGCCTCAATTGCCAGATCGATTTCTGCGGCCGTGGCGATCATGACCGCACAGATATCCGAGCGTCTGGAACGCGCCAGTTCCAGAAGTCTCATTCCATTGATCCGGTGCAGGCGAATCTCGCTGATGAGTGCTTCGGGTGGGGAAGGGGAGTCGAGGACGTTGAAACCTGCCTCACCGTCTCTTGCCCAGAGGGTTTCGTATCTTTCTCGTTCCAGATAGGCCAGCAGACGCTTGGTTTCCTCGGTTTCCCGATCCACGACAAGCACTCTGGGTCTTGAATCAACCACTGAGGAACTCCTCGAACGACACCCGTGACCGAACCCGTGAACCGTTCAGTCCGGGGAGCATTCCTACAAGGGGACGATGGGAGTCACCTACTGCTGCGGCGTTTCCTGAACTGCCTTGGGCGCCTCCTGAGGTTCCGGAACGTTCGGCGTCAGGGTGTAGGTGAAATGGTGATTGTCCTCGAACTTGAACGGCATGGCAGTGAAGAACAAGTCCAACGGGAAATACAGATGCGGCGGACATTTCACATCCACAATCTCGTCCTTGCGTTGATAACCTTCTTTGAAAAGCTGGATCTTCTGCTTTCCATACCACAAAAACTCAATTTTCGCGGGTGTCTTGCCCTTGTCCTCATGGTTGAAGAAGACGCGAGCACCCGGCGGATCGCTGGCCACATTCACATAGCTATGTAGACAGCCAGTCAGCAACAGCAGACAAAGGGTCGAAGGCATCAGATGTTTCATAGCACCTATTTCCCTCCGTTTAGGGTTCGCAGTGAAACCTACCAATTGGCTTTCGCAAAGTCAAGCGAGGCAAAAAAGATAGCGCATCGCGTTGACTCATGCCAAGTCGCACCAAAGTACCTTCAGGAATTCCCGAAAACCGCACGCTCGCCAGAACTCCTGTGCTTCCGGATTAGCCTCAGAAACATTCAACTGAACGCTGGAGATGCCTTGCTCGGAGAACCACTGTTGCGCAGCATGCCATAGTGCCATTCCGATTCCCTGACGACGCATCTCCGGTGCAACTGCCAGATCTGACAACAGCCCGTAGCGGCGAATCCGAAACATCTCCAGGTTCTCCAAGAACGCCGCATGTACATAACCCACAACCTGTGCCTCTCTGAGCGCGACTGCCACCCGATGATCGTTTCGAAGCAGCGCCTGTTCCAGATGGCTCGCAAAAAGGGCATCCGCATCCTCTGCCAGTTCAAATCGTCCGTCGCGCAGATAGTGAAAATCCAACATCCCGCGCCACAGACTCACGACGGAGGGAATGTCTCCAAATTCGGCTGTTCGGATGCGGACTATGTTCATGAACGATACGCCCCATCATCCTGAGCAGATTAGCACCTGCAGGCGCGTGTGCTATGCCGCTCCCTCGGATGCTTGCTCGACAATCGTGTCGAGAATCCCTCGCGCAGTACGCATGTGAGGCGAAGGTCTACTGTTCTGAGATCTCGACCGGTCGCACCTTGAGAATTTGTGCTCGTTCTCGGTCGGACACAAAAATCGTACCGTCAGAAGCAACGGCAATCCCTGTGGGTCGGGTCAACTCGGCTCCACCACCTGGAGGCAGAGAGTAGATATCCGCTTTCTGACCATCAGGAGAGAACCGCAGAATCCTTCCCGATCCGGCATCCGTGGCGTAGAGACAGTTGTCGGGTCCAAAGGCAAGATACGGTTCGGATGTCAGTAGGCTCCAGCCTGGAACGTTCCAGACGGCCACACAACGATATGGCTCTGAAGACTCAAAGACCTGAATCCTCTTGTTGCCGGTGTCTGCCACGTAGATATGTCCGTTCGGGCCGGCTGCAATTCCGACGGGCTCATCGAATTTCCCTGAGCGGGTTCCTTTACTGCCCCATTCTCCCTGCAGTCCGCCTGAACTGTTGAAATGGAGCACTCGCTTGTTGCCAGTGTCTACTGCAAAAGCTTCACCGGCATCTGTCACGGTGATAGAACGCGGGCCGTACATCACCCCGCTGGACGATTCGACGACCTGACGAAACTCTCCTCGGCGGGTGAATCGCTGAATGCGATTGTTCCATAGGTCGGTCACCCAGACTGAACCATCTGAAGCCAAGGCGACATCAGAAGGTTCATTGAACTGACTGTTTCCGTCACCGGCAGTTCCCCACTGGAACAAGAACTTGCCGGATGAGTCGAATGCTTGAATGCGGTGATTTCTGGAGTCGGCTACATAGAGATTGCCGTCGGGAGAGAGTGCCAGTCCCCGAGGCAGGTTCATCTGTCCGTCGCCACTGCCTGCGCCGCCCCAGGAGGCAAGCAACTCCAACTTTGCAGGTTGCGAGGAGGAGACTGTTGGGTTGATCGGTGTCAAATCCTGCATCTCGGTCTCTGGTGGGAGAGTGGCTCCTGGCAGGAGGTCGCGCCGCACGTAGAACATGAAGTCGGTGGAGCCGATGTACTTGTCTTTATCCCATGGTTCTCGATAGATGAACCAACGCCACAGTTTCGAAAACCAGTCTTTCGAATGAGACATGTCAGACCAGGACTGACCTGGCTGCCACCAGGCGCGCAGACGATACTGACGACCGATAAACTTGTCTTCAAGAACTGCCTTCATGCGAGATTTCTGTTCCAGGTCGGTCAGGATAATCGGAACATCCTGACCGGTAACCACACCTGATCGCGTTTCGTAGTCCCGCAGGTACCAGATGAATGGCCATGTGGTCTCGCCCTGAGTCTGGATGATCGCCTTTTCTCCACGACCTCTGAGAATGTGGCTGTATCCCTCGATCTCCTTGAGCACTTTTGTCACGTCGCTGTTGGTCTGGGTATAGACCAGAAGTTCGCGCGGATCGTCCGGCTCAAAGTGGGTACACAGCGTGGTTGCACGGATTTGATACGCCAATAGAAGCGCTACTACCGTCCAGAGGAATTTGCGCATGACTCCAGGTCTCATGCGCTCATGAAGTTCCCCGACGACGTATCCTGCCAGCACCAGGCAGGGCATTGCCTGATGGTACATCAACCATTGAACCTTTTCTTCGAGAATGGAATAAATCCAGAGAGTGAACACCGACCAGATGATAAAGAAGATCGGAAACCAGCTGGGATAGGGATACTTCTCAACCAACTCGGCATCACGACGAACAAACCACCGGATTCCAATACGATACGGATAGTAAAACAATGCGAATACCAGACCCAACATTGCCAAAGGCTCATAGAGAATCATCCTGGCAACATAGTACGTGCTTGGCCCTGGAATCCTTGGTTTGCCATGCATCTTCAGCCAGTAGGACAGATACAAGTGGACTCCATCCGTCATGCCTTGGGCCTTGGTGAAGAACACTGTGAAGAGAAGACTGTAGACACCAATGATTGTCGCCAGTACGGCGAAGAGAAGTCCGACGTCTTTGGCGATCGTTCGAGAAACGCTTGGAGCGTACGGGATAGTCTGTTCGTCTGCCTTTCTGGTGTTCAGATATCGCATTCTCACAAACAACAGCGCATAGTAGACGCCAAGCGTCAACACGAAAGCCGAGCCCCAGTAAGCCCAGAAAGAGAATCCCTGTTTCCCCTTGGGGAACCAGCCGTGGCGAACCTGCATGTCCACATAGAACACCATGAACGCACTGAAGATGCCGTAAAGGGCGATCACAAAGGTATAAACCCAATACGTGGAGAAAATCTTCTCCTGTAGTTCGCGACGCGCCTTCTCAGAGGGGAAAGCATCCCGAGCCAGACAGTAAAGGAAGTACAGAATCAGGAAGCCAAAAAGTACGATAGGAACAGCAGCCGTTTTCAAAGTCTTGCCTGGGGCTACAAACAGCGCTGCCATGGCAACAATAGGTGCTGCGATCATCAGAATCTTTCTCAGCAACTGAGGTCTAATTGCCGGTACCAGTCTGGCGACACAATAGAGCACCAGGAAAGAGCACAGCACCGCGCCGCCTACATACGAATTCTCTTTTGTGCAATAACCGACAACCGCAGCCAGAGCCGCCAGCAGGAAATATCGAGCCTTCCGGGTGTGAAAGTACAACAGTGTGAATGCAAGCATCGCCAGATTGTCTGTGCCCAGAAGTACATCATTTCGGGCAAACCGAGAGAAATAAGTCAGAACGGGCGACACCGCGCAGAAGAGCATAATCAGAAGTGCCTTGCGATGTCCCGTGACCAACTTCAGGCTGTATGCTATCCACAACATTGCAATGCCGTAAACGGCGAAAGGAAGCCGTCCTGTAAAATCGTTCACTCCGAACAGCAGGAAGAAGAGGGCACTGAAATGGTAGAGAAAAGGTCCATGGTACACAGCGCTGTAATACGGTGGAGAAGACTTGCCCAACTGAGGAGCACCTGGCCCGTATTTGTAAAGCTGATAGGAATAGTACTCATGGATTGACTCGTCGTGGTGATAGGCCATCAGGGAGAGGTGGCTCAAACGGAAGAAAGCCCCGATGCCCAGAATGGCGAGGAAGAGAAGCGTGGCAACCGTGATATTGAGTTTGTTTTCTTTCATTGCACTCAGTTGATATGGCGCAGGGGCGCCCATTTCTGGATTCTGTTATTGTCTGTGTCGGCGATATAGACGTTGTCCTGTGAGTCAACCGCAATGCCGACCGCCCGATCCATCTGTCCAGGTGCCGTTCCCTTGCTTCCGAAACGGGTGACCGCCGAGCCATCCGGCAGGAACCGGTGGATGACGTTCTGAACAGCATCTGATGCAAAAACCGTTCCGCGGCTATCGAGCGCAAGGTAGGGCTGCGTGTAGCGATCGTCCCAACCCAACACTGCCCATTGCCTCTTGAACGTGCCCATGTCGTCAAAGACCTGAACGCGCTGATTTACTGTGTCCGCAACGAAAACTTCATTGCCCGAACTGATCGCCAGACCGACAGGCTCGTCAAACTGCCCCTGTTGTTTGCCTCCGGAACCCCATTTGCGCAGAAATTGTCCATCGCTGCTGTAGACCATGATGCGTTTGTTTCCTGTATCGGCAACAAAGACCTCATTCTTCGGGCTGACACCGACATCCCTCGGGCCATAGAAGCGCCCGTCACCAGCATCCCACTGAGTAATGAACTTCCCTTCGGAGTCAAACTTCTGAATTCGGGCGTTCCACAAGTCAGCCACGTAGACCATGCCATCCGGCCCCACGGCAATGCCACTTGGTTCATTGAACTGCGCGGGGGCGGTTCCTTGATCTCCCCACAGAAGCAACGAGTTTCCGTCCAGATCAAACTTCTGAATCCTGTGGTTCCCGGAATCGGCCACATAGAGCCCAGCGTCATTGGGTGCGATCGCGATTCCCTTGGGCTTGTTGAACTGCCCCGGAGCGGCACCTGCCTTGCCCCATTCCTTGAGCACGGAAGGATATGCCGGTGAATTCTTGTACCCTGCAGGGATCGAAACCCCTGTACGGCCACCAACGCCATAGATGTCACTTCGGACAAACAGGGCAATGTCCCAATGGCCAAATGTTTTCTTTCCCCAAGGCTCTCTGTAGATGAAATACTTCAGCAGGGCATCCTTCCTCTGCTTGAACCCTTTGGGGAGGTCCTCGTGCTCCACCACCCACCACCCCTGAAGATGATAGGTGCGACCTTCGTCAAAGTCATTTCCCAACGCTGCCTTGGCATCCTTTTTCTGGATGTCGTCGCAGATGACAACGTCGGCGTCAGTGCCTTCTGTCACCGTTCCAAAACTGGTGTATGGATAGTTCCTCATGTACCAGGAAAATGGCCATGGAGCCTTGCCGGTCAGAAGCACTTTGAGATTCTTTCTTTTCACCGTTCGGAATGCCAGATCCTCGATCTCATCTCGGATACCGATGACGTCCTGCTGCGACTGCACGTAGACGATCATCTCCTTGGGGTCATCGTTCTGGAACAAGTTCAACACAACGGTTGAGCGAACCATGGCGGCTGCCAGAATCACAAAGACAACCAACAATGCGCCTCTGAGAACAGACCATCCCCAATGTCCTCGCAAGCGTTCCCAGAGTTCTCCGAACACCCACCCAGCGAACAGCACCATTGGGAGAGCCTGATGTGTCAGAAGCCAGGGACATTTCTCGTTCAAATGCGAATAGATGAAGACAGACATCAACGACCAGTAGAGCAGGAAGACTCCGATGGCAGATGGGGGTTGAGGAACTTCAGCCTGTGAATCAGCGGTGCCCTTGGCGAAGAGATGCAGGGTTGATCGGTACACAACGTAGAACAAGCCAATCACCGAAAACACGACGGCGAGCAGTTCATAGACGAGAAGACGTACGATATGATAGCTCTTTGGGCCTGGAATACGTGGTTCTTCCTGCTGAGCCATCCAGTAAGCCAGATAGTCGTAAACTCCACTCCAGATGCCACCACTGTTGCTGAACATTCGGGTGAAGAGAACAACGTAGACGCACACAACCAAGCAAATGGAGAGAAGCAACTCCTGGTTGTCGGTAAGGAGACGCTTGAGCCATTCGACCGCGTCATCGGGCTCTTCCCATCGTTTCTCCTTGTCTGAGAGATAGGGATCGTATCGCCGAAAAGATCTTCTTGCCCAAGCCACAAGCCAGATCACTGCTGCGGACACTATCAGGGCGATTATCCAGTAGAGAACCCCAAGACCTGTAATTGAAGTCTCGAAGTTGTCGTGCGCCGTTGAAGCCCTTGTGGCGAGAACCTTGCCGAACAACTTGATCTGATGAACCACAGCATAGGCGTATCCGAACATGAAGACACTGAAAAGGCCGTAGAGCGTCCAGGCTTTCGTGTACTGATGATAGGTCGAGAAGACCAGACCAAGGTGTCTGTTTCGATTCTCAGAGAGAAGACCCCAAAGCACATAGAGCACGAGGAACGAGCCGAGAATGGCACCGGACATGTAGGAGTTTTCCTTGGTGCAGTATCCAAGAATCAGCCCCAATGCAGACAGATGGAAGTAGAGTGGTCTACGCGTCTTTAAGTAGAGAAGTGAAAACAGAACCAGAGCGAAGTTGCTCACCGCGAAATAGGTGTCCTCACGAGTGAAGCGGGAGAAGTAGACCAGCACCGGTGAAACGGCAAGCAGAAAGACCGTGATCAAAGCGGTTCGACGGCCGAAAAATTGACTCAAACCGTAGGCAAGGCATAAGAGAACAATCCCAAACACAGCATGGGGAAGTCGTCCTGTATAGTCCGAATCCCCAAAAAGGAAAAAGAACAACGCGCCGATATGGTACTGAAATGGTCCATGGTAGACCGGCGTGTACCGAGACGGATCGCCCGCGATCTGGGATGAGTGAGGCCCATACTTGAAGAGTCGAAACGAGTAGTACGCATGCATGGACTCATCATGGTGATAAGCCATTCTTCCCAGATCATACAGCCGGAAAAAGCCCCCCAACGCAATGAGGATTCCAAGAATCACAATTACGTTGGTCAGTTTGACGTTCTTTTCGAGAACACTCATGGTTTCTTTCCTTACAAAGAACAGTAGGATTTCAGGCGACTCAATTCCGTAGAGATTAGGCAAATCACGTTGGGCTGTCAAGACCGGGCAACTGCATTCTGTCGCTTTGAGGATTTCACTGATCTGTCATTCAACAATCGAGGCCGTCTCTCAGGAATCCAGACCTTGGTTGGCAGACAGTCATTTGTTCAGTTGCACCTTTCCAGGATTCCGATACGATTAGGGCAGTCGTTATGAGGCATTTTCGCTTTGAGCACCGGAATAGGAGGCCTTCGCTTTTATGAGTTGTCCCAGATTCGATTTCCACATGCATCCCAAACACGCCGGTTGCGCCAATGCAACCATGGAACTTCCTGCCATCGTCCAGCAATCACATAGTGTTGGAGTGGTGGCCATCGGTATCACGGATCATCTGAATCGTCCTGAGCAAATACCGTTGCATCGGCAGATACGTGATGAGTTGCTCACGATGCAGTCTCCGGTAGACGTCTTCTTCGGTGTCGAACTGAACTTCACAGGGTGTGATCAGGGATTCGTATTCAGCGAGGAGATCAAACAGGAATACCAGTTCCAGTTTGCCATCGGAGGGATTCACTCCACATATCTCAATGAGTTCGATCTCGACAAAATCATCGAGATCCAGCATCGGCATCATCTGAAGACATGCGAGGATTCGCTGGTTGACGTGTTGGTGCATCCTTACTGGTTTAGTCGAAAGGAGTTCAAGGACAAGAACTGGCCTTTCATTGAATCCATGAAGCCTGTTCGGGAGTCCTTGACACGTGAACTGGCGCAGGCAGCCAAGGAGACGGGAACCGCCATCGAGATCAACGTTGGGGCCAATATCCGACGCCAGAAAGACTATGTTGAAGAGTATGTGGACTATCTTTCCATTTTCGCTCAGGAAGGCACGATGTTCACGATAGGATCGGACGCTCATAGCATAGACCACTTGCTCGACATCAAACTGGCTTGGGATGTCGTGGACAGACTCGGCATTCCCGAAGAGCGGATCTGGCGACCTGCCACCGAGCCGCTGCTGAAGGCCTGTGAGGTGGCGAAGTCCTGAGAGAAGGCGGCGTTTGACGGCCTCGTCCCCTGGTTTCGTTGACAGGGTTCGGGGAAGTGGATATCTTGACTTGTGCTCATGGATACTCAGCAGATGAGTCTTTACATACCTTCAGCAGTCGTTGGGATGACGGCACTTGTGGCCGCGTTGCTG
>JAKQFZ010001028.1 GCA_029558215.1 Candidatus Omnitrophota bacterium | reverse complement strand
GAATTGACAGAGAAAAGACGAAGACATCGTTGGCGACCAAGAGAAACAGAGGCAGGACGTATCTGTCCCCTGAACGCCTCAGAAAAGGCTGCTCCGGTGTCTGCGGTGTCGGAACACCCCTTGGCTGGTTCACTTGGCCTTTTCCGCTCGACTGAAGTATCTGACTGTGACCGGAAGGCACCAAGAAGACTCCTTTTCGACAAAACACGCCCTGCAAGCCAAGATCAACACTATCCCAACGTCATCGTACACATCACCCATTCTTATGAAGATTACTCTTTTTCGAGCTGATTGTGAATAAAAAATGAACAATTTGTTTGAAATCTGCGTATTAAGGTGTAGAGTCTGGCGTTTCTTTTCGGCCGTGAAAACGTTCAGTTAACTGTACGACATGTGAAGAGAAGTTCGGATGCGGGTCGCATCCAAGTCAAATGTACCCCTGTTCGGGTCAGCAGCTTCGACTCTCTCACCTCAAGTGGGATGAGGAGAAGGAGCCGAAGTATCTGAAGAGCAGATTTTCAAGTGGTTTCCTTAGGAGGAAATAGTTTCGATGCCGATGCGGTGCCAAGAATCTATATGTGAACCGACACCTTTTTCCAGAGGAATGATCGAGCCAATGCAGCAACCGGTCGGACTTGTACAGGACTCTGATCTGAAAGTCCAGACCTTAGTCCGACTTGCCGGAATTGCTCAGGGCAACACCGTTCTGGTTCCAGGATGCGGTTCTGGTTTTCTGAATCCTGCAATTGCGGAACAGGTTGGTTCCGAAGGGAGAGTCATCAGTTGTGACGTCTCCGCTCAGATGATTCGCCGTCTTCAGAAGCGACGCCTTCCCCGAAACGTGTTTTCGTTGGTGGCATCGCCTCGCTCGCTGCCGGTTCAGGACGAATTCTGTGACTGCATCTTTTGCGTGAACGCATTTCATCAATTTGCCGACAAAGCCCAGTGTCTGAAGGAATTTCAGCGCGTGCTCAAGAAGCAGGGGCATCTGTTTATCGCAGACCTCGATCAGGAAGATCCCATTGGCTCGGGACGCCAATTCTCTCCCAATGCGCTTCTGCCTTCACGACCTGCGATGAGCGCATTTCTGAAGGATACCGGATTTCGTCTGTTGATGTTGCGTGACAATCCTCAAGGGTACGTGCTTCGAGCGGTTCGTCTGCCCTGATCGGCATGGAGATCAGAGGTAGTTCGGCCTGACAGCGTAGGGAAGAGGATCGGGTACCTCTGCCTTCTGAAATCCCCGCAACCTGAGAGCACAACTGTCGCATTGGCCACAAGCCACATCTTCTCTCACATAACAAGACCACGTCAGATGAAAGGGTGCACCCAGTTCTGTTCCTTTCTGCACAACATCCGCTTTGCTTAGCGCAATCAGGGGAGTCATGATTCGGATTCTGGTCTCAGGTCGAGTCCCCAAATCAATGACTTCTTCAAACGCATCGAAGAATGAGCGTCGGCAGTCCGGATAGCCCGAACTGTCCTCTTCCATCGCACCAAGGAAGATCGCCGAGGCGCCAATCACCTCCGCCCAACTGGTGGCCATGGCGAGAATGTTTGCATTCCGAAAGGGAACATACGAAGAGGGGATCTCCAGGTTTTTCAGATCAGCACAGGATACGTCGATCGAGTGGTCGGTCAGGCTGGAGCCTCCGATCTCGCCCAGATGTCCAAAACTCACAACAAGGCGATGCTCCACCTGAAAGTGATCCGCCAATGCCTGAAAAGCCTGCAATTCACGTTGCTCTGTTCGCTGCCCGTAATTGACGTGCAGAAAGGCGGTCTTGTGATCGCGGGCGGCAATGGCTGCCGTCACGCAACTGTCCATGCCACCACTTACCAAAACCACCGACAGGGACGGATTCTTTACGGACATATTCGATCTCCAAATTTCAGTGCAATGCTAAGTGTGTTGACCTGATTGACCCTGTTGACTTTGCCTTCAGCACGGTCAGTTCGGTCAGTCAGGTCAATACTCCGGTTACGCCGGTCTTGTTCCTTTGCACTCCGGAAGGGCAGAACAACCCCAGAAATCGCCTTTCGCGGACTTGCGCCGGCGCATGGATTTGCCGCATTGGGGACAGTCCGGCAATGTGTCTCTCTCGCCAACTCGGACAGAGACCTTAAGATGGATCGAGACCCATCAGATAAAATCCCCAATAATTGATGGTTTTCACCAATCCTAGCATACGTGCCCTCGATAATCGAAGTTGCTTTTCTTCCTTGCCCGCTCCAAAAAGCGCGACTCCAAATCTTACCTTCCACAGATGCCCACAGCACCATTTTGATTATGCGCTTCTTTCGAAAGCAGAGTCAAGAAAATCACCCCGTCGCAGACAAAGGTAAAGAACCATCCTGGGTTCGGGGCAACCCAGGCAGGCTACGGGCTTGGAGCATGTAGCCCGCGTGGTTCCTCTTTAACTGCTGAGTCGTTCTGCTAGTATTCTGACAGATCGCAGGGTCGAACTTGTTTCACCCTCACCACTGAATCACAAAGGATGGAAAATGAAACTGATTTTGATCACAGCCACAACTATGCTTCTAATGGCTTTGACAATGGGGAGGACGGCATTGGCTGATTTGAATGAACGAATCACTTATATCAAAGATCATTTTGGCGAGATGCATTTCAAGCCAGAAGGAGGGTTCATTCTGAGAAAGGGACAGGTTCTCCCGAGTCTTGTTTGGGATGAACCTGAAGTCGCCGCTGCACTTGTTGAAAACACTGCGATCCCGACAAGATGGTTTGACAGCGACTTGAACGAGGTGACAACAGCCGAGAAGACCGGCAGGTACTACGCCTATGGTGAGGCGCCCGCCCCCGAAGGATATCCTCTGTGTCGAGCCATGACCTGTTGTTGTCTGCAACAGGATGAAGATCTTCATATGCTGGCTGTCTATAGGTATCCATGGGACGAGCGAAGTACCAAAGAGGTTGTGAAAGGATGGATCGAAAGTGAAGAGGAAGTCATCACGCTCTGTGGAAAACTGGACTCCAAGCCTCCTTATCAACCTGAACGTCCCGGTCAGTGGCTTATGGAAAATGCCTCAGTCCATGTCCGTCTGAAACGTAAGATCCGAAATATTACTGCCCCTCCGGTTGAAGTGAAGGCAAGAAGACTCGAGGGCGAGCCGGCGCCGGTTCTTTTCACCGGAAAGGTTGAACTGACTGAATCGGACAGCGAATTCAAGGCGAAGATGGAAGATGTCTTCACAAGATGGCATCAAAGTTCCGGCGAGCCGATGAGTGTCGTCGTAGCCCGAAAGGGTAACGTGATCGTTTCGAAGGCTTACGGAGAGATGAACGGAAAGCCGGTTACGGTCAATACTCCTATGTTCATTCATTCAGCGATGAAGCCGATCATGGGACTTCAACTGGCGATGTATGTAGACCGGGAGATCATCGATCTGGATGAACCGATAGGAAATTATCTTCCCGAATTCGATACTCCGAGGGACAAGAATCTCACGTTTCGCGTGGCACAGGTTCACACAACCGGCATCCACTTTCCGTGGGCGCTTGCCTTTTCGAGACACTTTTATTTCAACCCTTGGCATGAAGCCCTGATCGCCAAGTGTCCGAGGGATTGGAATCCCGGCGACAGGTACCAATATGGATGTGTTGGAATGAGTCTTTCAGTAAGGGCGATTGAAACGGTCACTGGGAAGAACTATTGGGAAGCAATGGAAGAACAACTTTTTGAACCTCTTGGTATCAAGGATATGTATCCGGGCGGAAGCGGCTTTTCAGCCGAAGACTTTGCGCGGCTCGGCGTTCTGGTGGCGAACAAGGGGAAATATGGCTCATGGGGGCTTTTTTCGGAGAAGACTTATGAGTCCATAATGCCGGTTCAACTTCAAGAATACATTCCGAATCTTGACCAGAGAATAATCCGAGGCATCGGGTTTACAACAATGGTTCCTGGATTTTATGGTCACAGCGGAGGATGTGGAACACGCCTGCTGGTGGATCCTGAGAATCATCTGGTCTACGCCATGACCCGGATGGAAGGCGATGACAAATTCACAGAGTTCAACAAAGAAGCCACGGACTTGTTGCAGGAGTTGAGAAAGGAGTATATCCGATAGAATAAGACCAAAACGTCCCTTTGCGTCTGCGATGCCATCGAAGCAGCCGTGAGGCGTGTTGTACCCGCCAAAACAATTGTGACGCGTTCCCAACCGGAATGTCGGGCTCAGCGCGGTTTACAGGGCTACACAAATTCAGGTATCTCCGCCTGTTCAGGACCTTTGATCAGAATGATTCCGAGAAGTGTCGAGTAAACCGGAGTCAGGAAGATGCCTACGAGGACAAAGACTACAGACAGGAGGGCAATTGCGATGACCATTCCAGTGTACGCAAAGGGTTTGAGCAAGCCGTGAAGTGTTCCATTGAGTCGCAGAAGTCGTCGGCAAAACATAATCTGCGCAATCCCTCCCGGAATAAGAATGGCAAATGCCAGAGTACCTGTCAGAGCCAGTTCTCCCTTGCTGTCGGGTATCAGGGAATCCAAAACACCTAACGTGAAATCCAGGACACAGAAGATGATCAGGAAAGCGATGAGCTTGTTCACCCGAGAGAAGTCATAGTGTCGGTTGAGGAAATCCTTAAAGCGGAGATAGACGTAAATCTCAATGATGGCTGCGAAGAAAAAGAATGGAATCGAAAAGATGTCTGGAGCAGGAGAGAAACAAACAAAAAACCCAGATAGACCCAGAACAGCACCCACTGGAGATAGAAAGCCAGCTACTTTATAGTCTGAACCGCACGAACCAGCCATGACACTTTCCTCCAAGAATACTAACTTTGGTCTCCGGTCTCTGTGAAAGCGAGCGAAAGTCACACAAAGTCGGGAACGTGCTGAAGGATTTCTCCCGGCTGACAGTTCAACTCTCGACAAATCGCGTCAAGGGTGCTGAACCGAATCCCCTTTACCTTTCCCGTCTTGAGGAGAGACAGGTTGGTCACGGAGATGCCAATACGCTCTGACAAGTCCGTCAACTTCATCTTCCGTCTCGCTAACATGAGATCCAGAGTGATTTCAATACTCATGCGGTATAGAATAATCCATTCTTTATGTTTGTCAAGTATATTTTTATGTTTTACATAAAGTTATTTATCTTTTACAGATAGCCTGTACCAGGATTTAGATTGCTTCAGATTGCAGTGTGGGTCGCGACCAACGGGCTGTCTTCGCTTTTTCTCGAACGCCAACCATATAACTCAGTGCGCATTCGAGTGGGGATCAATCCTGGGTTCGGGGGAACCCAGGATGCTGACTGCCGACCGAGCGCGTTCCAACATGTTCTTGAGAAGAAAGAGGGTGGAACTCGCGGACTCGCTCCACCAGCTACTCACTGGTTTTGGATAGGTTCCAATGCCGAGTATGACAGCCTACTAACCCGAATCTAGGACTGTACGCCCCCGCACCGACTGCCTCAAGCCGTCACTGCCTTGTGGATGACGCAAGTCTCTTTCGCCAACTCGGACAGAGAGACTTCGAAGTATCCATGCACGCCCGTCTGAAGCCGGTCGTTGAGCGGGGAAATCCACTTTGTGGGGAGCTTTTTCGCGCCCAGCATCATCCCGACAATAGAACCTACCGTTGCTCCGTTGCAGTCGGTGTCAAATCCAGGTTGAACGGCGCGGCAGATCGATCGCTCATAATCCAGTTCGCCCCACAGCAGTCCGACGGTGACAAGCATGGCGTTGGAAATTGTATGACACCAGTCGTGACCGAAGTACTCGTTCCATTCCTGATGGATCTTTGCCACGGCGTCGTCGTATGAGACACCCTGCCGATACCATTGCCGAACTGCCGCGACTCTCTCGGCGAGCCTGCTGGCTTTGGGAACCTGCATCAGACCTTGAGCAACCACCTCATCAGGAGTTTCGCAGAAGGGCGCTGCTGCCAACATGGCTGCCACCCACATTTCGCCATAGATTCCGTTCTTGATGTGGCTGATACAGGCATCGCGCCAAGCGAACTCCGCCGCAAGTTGTGGGTTTCCCAGTGCGGCGTAGCCGAAGAAGTCTGCCCGAATCTGAGCGCCGATCCATTCCCGATAGGGATTCACATAGGAAGCAGAGGCGGGCGGATCAATGCCGATGACGAAGTTTCGATAGGCGATGCGTTCTGCGGTGCAGGTGTGCAGTATCGGGAGATTATTCATCCAGAAATCTGCGACGTGATGAGGTTGAAAGTCTCGACCATGTCTCTTCATGATCACCAGTCCTGTGACGGTGTAATTGGTGTCGTCGTCTTCCACCATACAGCTGACGTTCTCAATGAACGGTCTGCGCGGGTTGACACCATATTTCTCAAGAGTCTTTTTCGGAGCCTTTGCGCTGAAATAGTCTGAAAGGGGGAATTGGTTGAGCGCAGTGAGGTAGCCGCGTATGGCGTCCGATTTCATCCCCTCAACCGGCTTTCCCAGGAGGCAACCGGCACAACGTCCCAGCCAAGCGCCAAGGAAATGATCTTCCATCCTGGATCGAGTCATGCGTTTGGCAGGCAGAGAGACTCTTTTCGGTCGTTCCTTTCGGATTGACTCAAGATCGGAAGGTTCGCGGTAGGGATAGTCCTTTCGCAGAGGCAGTCTGACTGACGCTTCCAGCAGTTCAGTTGCCCGTTGCTGGTTTTTGGGTTGATGCAGATCCACCTTCGAAAGTGTGCGGAACTCTTTGACCAGGGCAGCAGGAATTGCCTTGCCCTCCTGCTCCAACTGCGCCTGTTCAATCTTCAGATCGTGCTCAGAAACATAAAGCCATCCGTGTCTCATACTCTGTCTCTCCACATCAAGCGGTTGTCGGATAGGTCAAGCCTATCCGCTGTTTTCACTGAACAAATCGAAATGCCCTGACTGCGCTCCAGGTTCCGATCTCCGGCTCGAATGCCCGGACGCGCCAACGGTACTGTCCCAATGTTGTCACACCCAGAGGCGTTGAAGTACCGCTGATGAACAGATCTCTGGGGTATCTGCCTGTCGGATCATCCACATGGACGTGGTACCGGGTCACTCCTTGTATGGCCTGCCACTGAAGTCCCGGACTCTGAAGGTTGCTGTATCGGACAGATTGGTTCTGGCCGGGGTAGACGAGCGTGACCGCTCCGGGTCCAGGAGTGTTGAGACGGAAATCCTTCAACACGAGAAGGATATCCCTGGCATCAATGACTCCGTCTCCAGTCAGGTCAGCGCTATAGTTGAATTTTGTTGAAGAAGAAGCTTGCTTCCAGACAAGCGCGAGACTGAACAAGTCCGTTGAGTTCACTGTCTGGTCGCGGTTGATATCCGCGGGCATCGAGGAATCTGGCAGTGGAGTTGGAGACGGGGTCGGCGTCGGCGTTGGGATTTCAAAGCCCCATTCCTCGCTCCAGGGGCCACGGTCGCCGTCGGGTTCAATGGCACAGACCTTCCACCAACCAAAGCCAGCGCCAGAGGTGCTGTAGTGCTTCCAGAGAACTTCTGTTTTCGAGGTCTCGAATACCTCGGTGAATGAAGCCATGTTGGGCGAATCAAATCGTAGCTGAAATCGGTAGCCACCTGCTCCGGCAACGCTGTACCATCTGAATATCAGTCCAGGAGGACTTCCTATGGGGAGCAGAGCGTTGTCTTCGGGAAAGAGAAGCACTGGCGCGCTCAGAAAAGAGGTTGGTGTTGGTGTGGGCACAAGGTTTGCTCTTACGCTCCAGTTGCGAAGCAACAACAAAAGATCATCGGCATCCACCTTGCCGTCCCAGTCCACATCGCAACGCAGATCGGGATTCTGGTCGGTCCATTCTCCCAACGCAAAACAAGCCAGGTCACGGGCATCTACAACCTTGTCCCCATTGATATCGTATCTTGGATAGGGAACCGTTGGTGTATCTGTGGGAAGTGATGACTGAAAAACGAGCATACGCCACGGCACGCTGGGTGAACCAAGCGCCCCGCTCGCGTCTTTGGCTTGCACCCACCAGGTGTATTCCCCTGCAAGGGTGCTGTTGGTCAGAGTGAACTGGGTTCCAAAAACAGTCTTGTCAAACTGACCGTTTCCGTCCAGTTCATCCTGAGGATTGTAGAGATTGGGACCTTTCACCTGAAGGAAATACGAAACCGCCCCAGGCACGGAAGACCACTTGAGCACGATGTTGCCTTCCTGGAAATCCGAAACGACGAACTGCATTCCATTGAATGGGCTGAGCAGATTCGGCGCTGCAAGCTCCTCTAAAGCCCAAGCCCTGTACGGACAAAGACTTATCAGAGCCACAACGACTGCCACCAGGCAGCAGAGTATTCTCTTTGGCATTTTACGTCTCCAAGAGTGCTCAGTAGATGCTCTGTCACCGACAATCCAAGGCGCAAGACCTTGTTTTGAGGATTCTATGACAGATTGAACAAAAGTGTCACGAAGAAAATGAAAGGGCATCGCATCGGGTGCGTCTTCGGCGACCGACCCGCTGTGGCCGGAATTCTTGGTTCTACGAAGATTTTCGTTGACAAATACGAAGAACTTCGTAATTATTTCTTCGTCTATTACTTAATGGAGGCATTTTTCAAGATGAGATATCCACAACCGCCCCGTCCAACGGATGCCGAACTGAACATCCTGCGGGTTCTTTGGGAAAGGGGGCCGAGTACGGTTCGAGAAGTGCAGGAACAGCTCAATCGGTCGAAGTTGACCGGTTACACCACTGTTCTGAAACTGCTCCAGATCATGACTGAGAAAGAACTCGTGAGTCGGGACGAATCGGAACGTTCGCACGTCTACGAGGCCAAGTATCCTGAAACCCTAACCCAGAACCAATTGGTCTGTGACCTTTTGGAGCGGGCTTTTGGCGGCTCGATGTCCAAGTTAGTCCTTCAGGCTTTGGATGCCAGGAAGGCTTCCGCAGAAGACCTGGAGGAGATCCGACGCATCCTGGATCAACTCCAAGGAGAAACGAAATGATTCCATCCAGCGCACTGTTTTCAACCCCTCTGATCCGAGCCCTTGGATGGGCGTTGCTGCACTCTTTGTGGCAAGGCGCAGCCGTTGTGGCGGTCTTGTTTCCACTGCTTTGGGCGCTGAGAAAGCAAACGCCAAACACGAGGTACGTGGTTCTGTGCATCGCATTGATCCTTATTTTGGTGCTTGCTGCTGGTGCTTTCTACGAGTGCCTTCCCGGGATCTCGGCATCGCGACTCATCGTCGAGTCCACGCATGTCTCATCTGTGTCCTCAGTACCGCAAACGGGGGTGAAGGCAGCGCTCGCAGTCTCTGAAAGCAGGTTGCAGCAGACGGGCGAAGGAGAACGTGTTGCGCTTGCTTTTTCCAAAGATCTGGCGAGACCACAGCAATTCACCGCACCCTACCTGCTTGAGTTGGCACTACCGTGGCTCGGTCTTTTCTGGCTCACAGGTGTGGCGGTTCTCTCGCTGCGTCTGGTTTGGGGATGGAGACAAATGCGCTCCCTGACGCGTCGGAGTGTTCGTCCCGTGGCCAAAACGATGGACGATATCCTCCGGCGTCTGTGTCGTCAGATTCGCGTTTCTCAGACCGTTCATCTGATCGAATCAGCGCTCGTCGAAGTTCCGACGGTTGTCGGTTGGTTGAGACCCGTCATCCTGCTGCCGGCCAGCGTCTTCACTGGGCTGACACAGGAGCAACTGCACGCGCTCCTTGCGCATGAACTCGCGCACATTCGGCGTTATGACTACCTCGTGAATCTGGTTCAGATAGTTCTTGAAACGTTGCTTTTCTATCATCCGGCGGTTTGGTGGATCTCGCGACAGATCCGGTTGGAACGGGAGAACTGTTGTGACGATCTCGCCGTCCGTCTCTGCGGTGATGTCCTGACGTACGCGCGGGCTTTGGCCGACCTGGAAGCGATGCGCGGGCAAAACGTTCGCGTTGCCGTTGCTGCCAGTGGCGGATCGCTGCTCCGTCGGGTTCGCCGGTTGTTAGGGGTTTCCACGCCGCGTTCAGACCGGTCGGTCGTGTGGATGGCAGGAGTCGTTGGTTTGTCTCTGGTGTTGAGCCTGAGCGCTCATCTTCTCTCTGTCTCCCCCTCTACGGCGAACGCACAGTCTTCAAAGCCCTATGCATGGAAGTCCGACCCCTATCAGGCACCAGACTTCGAAGCCTTCTTTCCGAATGATACTGAAGCGGGGAGTAATCTCGACGAATTCTGGGGATCGGATCGGAAGAACACTACTTCAGACACAGAAATACTTCAGTTGGTTCGACAGGGACTTCGGAACAGTCAGCAAGCCGGAGAAGTTCTGAGGTGGTTCGGGAACAAGTATATCTGGGGGAAGTCTCCGCAGAACCCCGACGCCATCGAGATCATGTATCATGCCTGCGACGGCAGAGAGATGGGAACGGCGCTCTATTTCGGACTCTCCGTCGTTCGACCGAAATCGAAAGCGATTCTGCGAACGATGGTTGAGATCGCGATGGGAACGGATGATCCAAACGATCTTCATCGTGTCGCCTGGGGATGCGAATCCCAGAAACAACAGGCGCTGAAGTACCTCGATCCGTATCTGAATTCTGAAGACGCGGACATTCGTGAACACGCTCAGGCCGTCGAGAAGATGATCCGCGGCGAGTTGAAAGCCTTTGATTGGGCGGCAGAGCGAAACAAAGACAAGGCGGCCAAGGAGTCCGCCGACCCGCTTCCCGAAATCAAAGAGAGGGAACCCAACGGGGATTTGGCGACCCGCGATGAACCTTATGTGCTCGTCTTCAAACCAAAGGATGAAGCGAAAGATCTTCGGGAAGCTCTGGAGCAGTTTGCTGCCGGACTTCCCGGCGACGTTTCTGGAGCCAGAATGGGCATTCTCGCCGACACGGGGGATGGACGCGCGCTCTATGCGTTGCCAAAATCCTCGAAGCAACGGAGCAACATCGAGAACGGCCTCCTCAAGGACGATCAGTTTGTTCTTTTGATTTCCACGAAGACGACGTTGGAGATCCTGGCAAACATCAGCCAAACATCGGAGTATGAGTTAAACGATCCTCGACTCCACATGGAAGGCAAATGGGCAGAAGATAAGACGCCCAGAAGACAGACAGTGGCCAGTGAAGCCTCCTGTCCCATGCTGAAGATCCATGGACTCGACTTCTTCAACCATGATGGGGAGCCTCGCGTTGACGTGGATTACGAATTCCAGGACGGCAAGCTGACCGGTGGCGCGTTGTTCGAGATGACGCTTCTCGACAAGGACGGGAAGCCGCTTGGATCGAGTCGCGTACTCGAACTGCGAAACAGAGAGATGCCGAAGGAGCAGTCGGGTCACGTTATCTACGGCGGAGACGATCCTCCGAATCGAAGAGGTAAGGCGGAACTCTATTTCCGTGGACTGAAGATCGACGACGTTGATTCCTATCGTCTCATCGTTGGCGAACCCGATCTGGCAAGGCTCCTTGGACTTCTGCGAGAGGACTACACCTACGTTCGATGGGCGGCCGTGAAAGCGATCGGACAGATGGGAGAGGCGGGGAAAGAAGTTCTTCCTTTACTGGAGAAGAGGGTTGATGACGAGGACGAGTTCGTTCGCAAGGCCGCACAAGAGGCGATCGAGAGAGTCTCTCAGAAAGAAGCGAAAGCAGCGGCGACCAATGTTTGCGAAGGCGCTCTGGAGTTCGATGAGGATATCCCTCTGAACCTGGTGACCGGAACGGAAGAGCATCCCGACATGATCGCGGCAACGCGAGTTCGCTTTGCTCAGGTCGGATCGAGATACATGCAGATCGAGGCGAAGGTAACACTCGGAGTCGAGAACCTTGAAGAGGCGCTCTGGCTGGTCAAGGTAGAAGTCTTTGACGAAGACCGAGCGCTCTTGCGGGCTGCGACAAACGAGTTCTCCTCTTCCGTGTTGATCGTTGGCGACCCTGTCATCTCAACGCAAGAGATCACCGTGAATCTACCGACCTCCCATGAGGAGACCCAGAAGTCAGCCTTCTTCCGCGTGACTCTGGAGCGCCTGCTTTCGCGCGACAGGGAGCCGGGAAGAACGATC
>JAKQFZ010001026.1 GCA_029558215.1 Candidatus Omnitrophota bacterium | reverse complement strand
CGTTCGTCTCCAGTTGCACGGATAACGTGTGGATCGTTAGACGCCATTATCAGGTGAACGAAGTTCGGCGCTGCCTCAACATCATAGCCCTTCTTTTCGATGGGCAGAATGTCTTCCGTGATGAGCATCTTCAGCACACTTTCGTGTGACTTGTCACCGGCAAAGAATGCTTCATCTGCGTAGAGCAGCACACAGTCTTGAAGGTGAGCGTTGAAGTTGCCGACCAGATGCTTCGCGTTGGCAATGTGCATGAAATGTCTGCCGAACAGCTTGCCGAACGTTCTCGCAAAGAAGCCCTTACCAGTACCTTTTCCACCGCGCAGAACGATTGCAACTTCTCCGGCCGTCGCAGGCTCCTGGATAACTCGTGCCATCCAATAGATGAGATACTCGTAGACTATCTCGTTTCCACCACACACGTTCTCTTTCACGTGTTGCAGGTAGAGATCGCAGTTTCCAGGGATCGCTTCATAGGCAAATCCACGCCACAGGTTATAGACACCTTCTTTGTCAAGAAGCGGCATGAAACGCATCGTGTCATACTGGCGGCGCATGGGATGCTGGAGCCAATACTTGCCGAGCGGCATCACAACATCAGCACCTTCTTTCGTTGTGCCGACCTTGACCTTCTTATTGAGATATCTCTGGTTGATGCTGTCGAAGCTGGACATCGTCAGCTTTGTACGATTGAAGGTCTGCCCGTTGTGCAGCTTGAGGTGATCATCGACCTCCTCAATCACGACGCATTTGCCGCCAATGTTACTGATAACAGCATGGCGATCATTCATCTGAAGCAGCAGAGGGTCTTCGCTATATTGCTTTGCACGAAGGATTTGCCGACGCGCATATCTGTCAGCACCAGATTTCAGCTCAAGGACGCTGGATGAGATACCCCAACCTGGATCGGTCAAAATGCTGTAGATGACTGCATCCGGAACACCACAGCGAGCAAGCGAACAGACACAGTCGAACACCCAAGCGGAGCGAGAGTTGTCCTTGTCCTTGGGCTGATCAGGATGCAAGCCCTGCGCAATGATAATCTTGACACGGTCCGGCACAGACCACTCATCCAGTTCTGACAAATCCTGGATGCGATCAATATTGCCAGGAATATCGAGATGCTCGTTGGTTCCACCGCCGCCGTCCATCATAGACCCAGACGACTGAACGCCAGCGGCTTTCTTGAAATCCGAAATCTCGTAGACGTTGTTATTGAAATCAAGAAGTTGAGCCATAATCTCAGTACGGCCCTTCTTGCGCTTCTGCGGGTTCGGAATGTTGATTGTG
>JAKQFZ010001006.1 GCA_029558215.1 Candidatus Omnitrophota bacterium | reverse complement strand
TGTGTGAATTCCTTCGATGCCGTGTCATTCTCACACTCGAAATAGATAGACTTTTCCGTTTTGCCAATAACAGCGTAGCCGTGCATCAGAAGATACGCAGCTACTCCCAGATCATTGACGAACCTGTGGATAACCTCTGCCATTTTTCCCTTTCGCTTGTCCCTTAGAACAATTCTTGCAATTTGTTTCTCAACAGACCGCTGATCTCCTCAACGGCCTCTTCATGACTCTTAAGAGCCGCAAGGCCCATGTAGGCCCATTTCACAGACTGCGTAGTCACCTTTGTCGGCAAACCATTCACAGTCAAATACTCATTGTTGAACGTCAACTTCATGTTATTAGAGAACTGACCACGGTTGATGTTCTCCAAAATTTCCAATTTCGCAGTAATTGACGACTCTGGCTGCTCATCTGGCACTTTCTCACAGAGACCGGCCAACACCAGAGCATCTTCACCAATGCCGATCGTGTCGATGTAATCGGCCAGCTTATCCATCATCTGCTCTTCCTTGAACTCCCTCTCTGCGAGGAAGTCGGCTGCACTCTCCGCATACCCCTCAAATTCAGGATGTAGTTCCGCAGCCTGAACCCAGAATTCAGCGAGCCATTCTCTACTGATCCATTCAGATTCCGTGTCGAATTCCGGGTGAACTGTGGGAATACGATTAGACTCTTCAAGTTCCTTCCAGAACTCAGGATCAATGCCCTTCTTGACGCCTGCGGGCCACTGGATGAACGTTGGTTTGGTGTCGGCCAGTATCCTGAAATCTTCAACAGACTTAAGCGGCGTCGAATCCCGGATCATTTTGCGGATTTTGTCCTGACTCTCTGGAGAGAAATTAATCCCCCCGAGTTCTTCAGCCAACTTCCTCATCTTCTTTTCTTTAGTCGGCGTGAAATCCCCAAGCATCTCTGACTGCCATCCAAGTTCTCCAAGATTCTTTCTCAAGTTCTCAGACCACTCTGGCCCGTCGTTATCTGGGTGTTGGTCTGGATCGCATACAGAGAATGCCTTGAATTTACTCCACGGCCCTTCTTTCTCGGCACCTGTGTA
>JAKQFZ010001000.1 GCA_029558215.1 Candidatus Omnitrophota bacterium | reverse complement strand
GATCTCCGCCTGAAAACCCTCCCTCGAGATTTCTCTTCAACTCGACCCAGTTCGGAGAATTCAGGCGGGCGTCCTCTTGGGAGACGATCCGATCCTTGACAAGTTTGTAGAGCGCCTGATTGAAACTCTGCATACCATCTTCTCCATTTTGTATGACCTGATAGATGGCGCTTGTCTTGGCTTCCAAAATCAGCTTCTTGATGGTCACATTGTTGACCAGTATCTCCAATGCAGGGATCAACCCCTTCTGATCGGAACGCGGAATGAGACGCTGTGAGATAACACCAGCCAGACAGTCCGCCACCTGGGCGCGAACCTGCGCCTGCTCCGATCCCGGAAAGAAACTCAGAATTCGATCAATAGTCGGCGGCGCTTGAACCGTGTGCAGGGTGGAAAGCACAAGGTGTCCCGTCTCGGCAGCCGAGATCGCGGTTCGAATGGTTTCAACGTCGCGCATTTCACCGATAAGAATCACATCTGGATCCTGACGAAGTGCTCGTTTGAGAGCCTCGTTGAAATTCTTTGTGTCAATGCCAACTTCCCTCTGGCTGACAACGCTTCGAGCATCCCGATACGTGAACTCAATGGGGTCTTCAATGGTAATGATGTGGCATTTTCGCGTCTCATTGATGTAGTTTACCATTGTGGCCATCGTGGTAGACTTTCCACTGCCCGTAATTCCTGTTACGAGAATCAGACCACGTGTACGATCCGCCAAGGTCTTGACAACTGGTGGGAGTCCCAAACCGTCAAACGAAAGCATATCCCGTCGCAGAAATCGAAATGCGAGACCCACTGTCGTCATGTGATAATAGGCGTTGACGCGAAAACGATACTCCTCAGTCAAAGGCACCGAAAAATCAAGTTCCTTATTCTCGAGAAACGTTTTCAACTGTGCTTCGCCAAGGACTTCACGCAAGACCTTCTCGGTGTCTTCGGAGACAACCGGTTTCTCTCCCGCAACCGGCTCCAAGTCACCAGCAATACGGATCATGGGCGGAACGCCGACCTTGAAATGCAGGTCGGTACCGTTTCGACTCACAACAAGCTCCAACAATTCCTTCAATGTCTTCATCTATAGCCTCCTCAGGCTGAAACTGTTCAGGATTATCAGGACACTCCATTTCGAATGATTTGTCAAG
>JAKQFZ010000979.1 GCA_029558215.1 Candidatus Omnitrophota bacterium | reverse complement strand
CAGCAGGAAGTACTACCTTGCATCCTGTGGACCAGATCGCCGCGTAGGCCTTGAAATAAGCAATCCGGAATACATGGCGACGCCCTATGATCCAACGAATGGGACAACCAGCTTGGGTGACATTCATCGCATCGGTCCGTGATTTGGCCGAACAATGTACCCAGCCGTGGGCAGAGCCCGACTTCTGGGGTGATGGGCGCCTTCTGCCTGACGTAGAGCTTATGGGCTTAAGAAGACTTTCCGTACTCTGCCATTCGGATGCAGCAATCAAAATAGTTCGATGGTTGCAGGGGGTCTTTTGCTGATATCAAAGGCAACCTTTGATGCCTTTGTCTGAGCAGCGATTTCCTCGCCCATCGAACGAAGGTACTCAAAATCCACGTCCATTGGCCATGCGGTCTTGACATCTTCACTTTCGACAATCTTGATGCCGACTGGGAATCCTGAGTTCTTTGAGTCGAAGACTTCATAGAGCACACGGGGCAACTTCTTCTGTGTCCAGATGATCTCAGTTAGTTTGATCATTGAGTCATGTTCGATCGCGGGTCCCTGAATCCAGATGATTGGAGCGTACAGTTTTCTCGCCTGTTCTTTGACCGATGGGTCAATCCACATGCCCTGCGTTTTCATCCTGTGGCAGGTGACATCGGAACCGAGCGCCTTTGAAGCCAACTCGCTGAGGTCGGCATCCAACTCCATCTCCGGATCCATGCATGTGCCGAAGTACTGGAAAGGCGTTCGGACTCCCGTGGCTTCATCGTAATGGAAGGAAGCCCCCCAGTTGTGCGTGCACCAGGATCGAACTCTCTGTTCCACAATATCTGAGGCCTGCTTTGAAATCTGAAGTTTTGCAGCGCTGAATGCTCCGCCCACACGGAGCAACTGCGCCGGGCCGGGACAGGGAATGCGCATGGCGAAGTCTTGGGGTATTCCGAGGTGGATGGCAACTCTCCTGACATGCGGTTTGTACAGTGAAGAGAGAGGCTCGAGTTTGTTCATGTTGTAAGGGAGATTGACGTTGTGCTGGATCTGCCGGTTCTGGTCGGTCATGACGATGTCCGGAGCAATGGTTCCATCCGCAATCCAATCGGCTCCGAGTGATGCAATGTGTTTGTTTGAAGTGATGGTGTACAGACTGCGGAACATCTCTCGTTTCATGGTGCCGTCCTGGACGCCCTCGAACCAGGGAAGCACAATATCCCGAGTGTGAATCACGTCGAAATGCGGAAAGCCCTTGAACATGTCAGGAGTGACTTCATATTCCTCTCGACCATCCATGATCCTCCTGAAACCGTCATTGATGAAGAACAATCGGAGTCTCCCGCCGAGTACGTCCTTCAGGAGAAAAGCGAGTGTTGTGCTGTCCACACCACCTGATGCTGAAAGAGCAACTTTCTCATTGGAGCCGACAATGCTGTCCACCCATCTGAGAGACTGCTCAATGAATGGGGCAGGATCAAAGTCTGCAAGTGCGGTGGGCATCTGGAATGGGAAGCGATGAACTGTCAATTCCGCCATGTCTGTCTGAGTCCTTTCTCGAAAATGCACAGAATAAACGGATAATAGACGGAAGGTCAGCGCATAGCAAGAGGCACCTGCTCATCGGCACTGGGGGTGGTACCAGCTCAGTTACACTGGCGATAGAGCCAGGATATGCTTCGGAAGCAAAGCTGAGTCTTCGGAGCGACGCTACCGAAGCCCGCTGTCTGGCTGGTCCAGCTTCGGCAGCGTCGCAGAGCCTCTGCAACCGAAGCATACCTCCCCCCTTCCGTAATTGAGCCAGTACTGAGGGTGCAAAAAAAGTGCTTGATTGTCAGATTTCAGAAGTTTAAGATTAGATTCCAATGGGATGTGTATTTTGTGTTGTTTTGAGCTGTTTCTTTTTTGCCAATACTCTTTTTTTCTGTCTATTTGTCTGAGTTTGTTCTGAGGAAGGTGCAGTCTTCGCCATAGCAGATA
>JAKQFZ010000976.1 GCA_029558215.1 Candidatus Omnitrophota bacterium | reverse complement strand
GGTGTCGGGTGGGCTGTTTCAAGGGATAACGTCCGGCAACGACGGCAGAATGATCTCGCTGCCCAGTCTCGGACTGACGGCATCTGATTGGAACTTCGTTGAAGTCCGTATGAAGGTGACTGCGGGAAGTGTTGTTGACTTGTTCTTCCGTTCCGCTGGAGACAGTTCGTTTACTTTGGGGAAGAGAATTCGGTTTGACATCACGAACACGGATGAGTTTGTTACGTATCGAGCCGACACCCGACTTGTGGGCAGTTGGGTGGGAGACATCGCCCAGATTCGCTTTGATCCCAGCAACGTTTCAGGTGCTCAAGTTCAGGTAGACTGCATCAGGCTTCTTCGGTAGCCGTGTCAGCATCGTGCCCGTTTTACGAATCTTGTTCCCCCTCTTGTTTCTGTGCTATGTTTCAGGGAAATAGCCGTTCCAGTAAGCATTCGGAAGGTGTCCTGGAACAAGGGAGGATTTTCGCATGGTAAAGAGTTGTGGTTTGACTTTCATGGCGGGTTTTTTGGTTCTGACGGCTTGGCTGGCTGTATTTCCTTCTGGTTCCTGGGCAGTGGTGAGATTGCCCAAGATTTTTGGGGATCACATGGTACTTCAGCGCAACGCCACACTGCCTCTCTGGGGTTGGGCAGACGCAGGGGAAGAGATCATCGTGTCTATCGGGGAGCAGCGGGTTACAACTACAGCGGACAGTTCTGGCCAATGGAAAGTCAGTCTGGCCGCCTTGCGTGAGCCTGGACCCTACTCAATGACGGTGACGGGTGCCAACAACTCAGTCCAGTTTTCCGACATCCTTGTGGGTGAGGTCTGGTTCTGTTCAGGACAGTCCAATATGGAGTGGCAGATGAACAATATCAACCAGGCTGACGCGGAGAAAGCAGCTGCCCAGTTTCCGAATATCCGCCTGTTCCATGTTCCGAAGAAGGCAGTCAGTCATCCGGAGAGTGACGTTGACGCCAGTTGGAAAGCCTGCACCCCTGAGGAAATTCCAACGTTTTCTGCGGTTGCCTATTTCTTTGGACGAGAAATACACGAAAAGGTCAAGGTTCCGGTCGGCTTGATAAACTGCTCATGGGGTGGGACTCGAATCGAGCCTTGGACGCCCCCAGTGGGCTTCGACGGGATACGCGAAGTGGCGGATATCCTGACTGTTGTACAGCAGGCGGATTCCCAGCACAAACAAGCCGTCAATGAAGCGCTCAAGCAGTATGATCAGTGGTTGGCATCTGCCAAGGAAACTTTTGCCAAGGGGTCGGACGTTGAGGCTCCGCCCGCTTGGCCTGCTCATCCGTTGAGTTCTCATGTTGCGCCGACTAGTCTCTACAATGGTATGGTTCATCCTCTGGTGCCTTTCGCCATCCGTGGAGCCATTTGGTACCAGGGAGAGTCCAACCACCAGGAAGGACTGCTCTACACTTGGAAGATGAAGGCGCTTGTGGAGGGGTGGAGAAAAGTCTGGGGTCAGGGAGACTTCCCCTTTTACTACGTTCAACTGGCTCCCTATCGCTATCAGGATCCTAACTTTCTGCCTCTGATCTGGGAAGCGCAACAGAAGGCGATGGATGTAATCTCGAAGAGTGGCATGGCGGTTGTGACAGACTTGGTTGACAACGTTGCAGACATTCATCCGAGGAACAAAAAGGATGTTGGAAAGCGACTGGCGCTGTGGGCTCTCAAGAATGAATACGGCCAAAGCGATCTGCCTGCTTCCGGTCCCGTCTATCAGAAAATGGAGATCGAAGGTTACAGGATCCGTCTTCACTTTACTTCCGCGGAAGGTGGTCTGAAGACCCGAGATGGGAAGCCTCTGGATAGTTTCATGATCGCCGGAGAGGACAAGCAGTTTGTTCCGGCGATGGCAGACTTTGAGGGCGAGAACATTATCAGCGTTGCCAGTGAATCCATCGTCCAACCTGTTGCCGTTCGTTTTGGGTGGAACCAGGAGGCGATGCCAAATCTGATCAACGGTGCGGGACTTCCCGCCTCACCTTTCCGAACTGACAACTGGTGAGCTCTGACAGTGCTTGCAGTCATGGTGGGCTATACCCATCCCTGCAAGGCGCTCGTTCGAGAAAGAAACCATCCCAGATCGAATCTGGTTTCTTAGAAGCCGAATGGACGAAATACGGGTAAGAAAGGAATCTTTGTAATGGCTCAGTTTCGATATGCTGGCGCCTGTCACTGGCGCAAGGGCAACACGCACATTCACTCGACGGTATCTGACGGCGGGCAGAATTTCGAACAGTTGGAGCGCATGTATGCTGAAGTCGGCTATCATTTCCTCTTCCGCACGGATCACTGGGCTGCCTCTGACGTGACCGAGCCCAAGCGTTCGAGTCCTCTGCTTTGGCTGGACGGCATTGAACTGGATGGCCCTGACTACGCGGGCTCCTACTATCATATTGTCTGTCTTGGCAGATTCACAGGAATCACGCGTGAGATGGGCTTTACCCAGGCGCTTATGGAAGCGCGCAAGCAGGGAGGCCTGTTGATCCTGGCGCATCCCGACTGGATGGGGAACACATTTGAAGAAGCCGCCCGCTATGGGGTGCATGGCGTGGAAGTCTACAACCACGTCTGCCGCTGGCTCAATGGTAAGGGGGACGGTTGGCCGTATTGGCACTCCTTGCTGGATCGCCACCCTGCGACACTCGGCCTCGCAGTTGATGATGCCCATATCCGTTCCGAGCATCCTGGCTGGAACGGGGGATGGATTCAGGTGGACAGTCCTGAGCTGAACTCCGAAGGGATTCTCGAAGCGATTCGAGCCGGACGCTTCTATTCCAGTTGTGGACCCGAGATTCATTCGCTGGAATTCGATGGCAAGGATCTTCATGTGAAGACATCTCCTGTTCAGTTTGTCAGACTGGTTGGGCCCTCTTGGCGCGGCCAGAGAGTTGGATCATTCAACGGAGACGTGAGAACCGAAACAAGTCTTTCGGTGCCGTTGGACTGGCCCTATGTGTATCTGGAAATCGAAGATTCCTCTGGCAGACGCGCATGGACAAACGCGCTGTTCGTGTCTGAGATCTAGATTTCCTTCTTAGGCAGGTTAGCACCTGCGGGCGCGTGGGCTATGTCCGCTCCTTCGGAGCTTGCCCAATAAATGACGCGCCGCTCTCGGACTTTGTGTCACCAGTAGGATGGCCTTGTACAACAAAAGAGGATGGTTTCTTCATGCAGCAGACTCCCCGTTCACAGCAACGACACGACGGTCTTGACAGTATGGTGCCCTTCGAGATGATGAGCCCAAGTGCCAGGAAACTCCGAGACATTTATGCGCTGAAGCCGGGTGCGCCCCTGTTACATCGGGAGTTCGGTTATTACTGTTTGGAGGAGTGGAAAAAGCAGGGGATGCCAGAAGACGTTCCTCTGGAGCAGTTGTTTCACTATGATCCGCCAGGACGTTTTGACCTTCAGGAACTCGGCTGGACGGAAGCCGCCTTCCGTCCCCACTTTGAGGAAAAAGTTATCGAGGACAGGGGTGATCATGAACTGGTTCAGGATCGCTCTGGACGTCATGTGCTTTTCTTCAAGGGCAGGCGTTCCGGTTTCATGCCGACCTATGTTGCCAATCCGGCCAAGGACTGGAAGACCTGGGAGGAAAACTGCAAGTGGCGTCTTGACCCGAACACGCCGGTTCGGCTTGAGACACTGCCACAGCGAATGCAGCAGGCGCAAGCAAAAGCCGCAGAGGGCCTTCTGATCGGTCAGAGGATCATCGGCGGTTACATGTATCTCAGGAGTCTTTTTGGCCCTGAAGAGCTCGTCTACCTCTTCTATGATGCACCCGACCTGCTCCAAGACTGCATGCAGACATGGTTTCATCTTGCGGATACCGTCATCGCGAGACACCAGGAGTATGTCACGCTCGATGAGCTCTTTCTGTCTGAGGATATCTGCTACAATCACGGCCCATTGATCTCACCGGACATGATGCGCGATTTTTTGATTCCTTACTATCAACAACTGATCGGCAACATACGCTCCCGGCAACGAGACAAGAGCCGCCAGCTACATATCCAGGTTGACACGGATGGATACGCGGTACCGGTAATTCCTATCTACCAGGGAATTGGTATGGACGTGATGTCTCCTTTTGAAGTGGCCTCGGGTTGTGACGTGGTGGAGATTGGAAAGCAGTTTCCCAACCTGGTAATCCTTGGCGGCATTGACAAGCGTGTTTTGGCGGAAAGCAAGGAGGCCATTGACCGAATGGTCGAGAGGATTATCCCACCGATGAAAGCGCGCGGGGGTTATATCCCGACCTGCGATCACGGTGTGCCTGCCGAAGTGCCTTACGAGAACTATCTTCATTACCGCAAGCGCTGTGTCGAACTCGGTGGCTGAGCCCGTCCGTCGGCAGTCGGTTTGCGGGGGGAGGATTGCTATGAAAGTGCTGAGTTTCACCTTGTGGGTTCTTCTGTGTCTTGTGGTTCCTTATTGTGCATCGGGACAAGTCGGAATGCCTTCAACCGCACTTTCCGGTGCAGTTCCTGAATTGGTCTACTCTGCCGATTCCTTCTTTGAAGGACCGTCCTGGGATCCCAAGACGGAGCGGTTCTATTTTGTCGCATCGGCGCAGGGGACTCACCAACTGCTGTGCATGGAGGAGACAGGTGAAGTCAGCATCTATCTGGAGGATCCCGAACGGATCAACGGAACCTTTCTGGGCAACAAGGGTGATCTTCTCTGTGCTCAGGTCTATGGGCATCGGATTCTCAGCTGTTCGCTGACAAGGTCAGGCAGTCCTGAGATTCGCGTGTTGGCACACAATCCAGCCTGGAACCAACCCAACGACGTCTGTCAGTCACCTTTGGGAGACATCTACTTTACTGACCCGGACTTCCGTGCACGAAGCAGTAGCGCGGTCTACATGCTTCCCGCCGACGGGAGTCCTGTCCGAGCGATCATCACCGATATGCCCTTGCCCAACGGGCTGATCACCTCGAACGATGGAAGGCAGCTCTACGTTGCCGACAGCTATCAGAAACTTTGGAGAGTTTATCCGATCCACGTTCAGACCGACCGAGCGGCTGGGATGGGTAAGGTTTTCTTTGACCCAAAGACGGACTCGAAATCCGATCCGGACGGCATGACCATTGATGAGCACGGAAATCTTTACCTTACAGGGCGTGGTGGAATCTGGGTCGTCTCTCCCAGAGGGAGACAACTTGGGTTTATCCCCTTTGAGGAGTTCTGCTCCAACGTCACCTTTGGAGGAAAAGAAGGCAGAACTCTGTTAGTCACATGCAAAGGTGCTGTCTATCGGCTTGCCATGGCTGTTCGCGGAGGCCAAGTAACTTGGGGAACTGCCTCGGGCACACGGGTCGAGTTGAAACCAACACCCCAACCCGAGAAAAATCGGCGCGGTTTTCTGCGCAGATGAGATTCACTACCATATTCGAGTGACCCCCAACTTGGGACTGCCGATCATCCGGATGAACAAACAGACTTTGAAGAAGTCAGCTTCCTCCGATGAGCAGGCGTTTGCAGGAGTGGGTATAACCCCCGTGCCCGCAGGTGCTCATCTGTTCGGAAGTTCAAGCATCTTGTCTGTGAAACTATAGTCTACGGTGTTACTAGCGGCGTGAATGGCATATTCATCAGACTGGTGATGCTGTTGGGATGCTCATCGCGTGCTTGATAGGCGGGTTTGTCTTCCAGTGTTCGAAATCGAGCAGTTCGTACATACGGGGGGGCGAACTTGGGGTATGAGAAACTTCTCGGATCGTTTCTAAGCCTCTCAGCAGCCTTGAAGGCACCGTGTCGTATCAACGCGCGGGATTTCTTTGGAGAGACATGAATCGCGCTGAGTTTGGCCTTCTTGTATTCTTCCGCGCTGAGGTGGTCGAGACCGTCTGGCAGCAAGCCCCTCTTTACGGCGACTGTGATCACCCCAGGTGTCAGATTTTCTGCCTCAACTGCAAGTGCCTGTTCTCCACAGGCGAAAATCGTTGGAATCCCTAGTTCCATGGCACAGAGAGCCAGCTGCCCATACTCTCCAATTGAGACGCCGTTGATGGAGAGATCGATGTACCGCATGTTCTGCGTATGTGTAATGTGTGAATAGGGGGTGCCTGCCTTGGCGTGTTGGCCTACAAACCCAAGTCCATGGAACGTGTTGTCGAGTCCCCACGGCCACACCTGTTCATGTCGCCCCCTCGACAGTTGGGCACGTTCATCCAGAATTTCCGGATCAATGGCTCCTGAGCCATGGCCATCCACAATGATAACTTCACGTGCTCCACCTGCAAAAAGCCCGTCAACGGCAGCGTTGACTTCTTCTGTCAGAAGACGCATTCCCTTCTCATTGAATCTGCCATCGGGCGAAGTCCAGTCATGATTGTTGAGAACTCCGGCAACGCCTTCCAAGTCAGTCATGAGCATTATCTTCACTGCGGTCGTTCCTCCAAAGAATAACCCGAAATCGAGATACACGTGCGTCGGACTCGGCAATCTGTCCGACAACTTGCTGAGTCTACTGTACCACTCCAAGACTCAGAGGCAAGTCCAAACGATTTTTACCGAAGATTGGGACAAGACAGAAAGAGTCAGCTTCGATATTCAAATCCCTTCGGCTCGTTGCCAACTCCTGGATGCTCTGCATTCGGCAGAGACCTATTGAAAGCCCCGAGAAGGCAGGAAGAACTCAGAGCATTCTCTTGACAAACAGAAGCAAATCCTTGTGATCAACGATTCCATCGTCGTTCAGATCCGCCAGATGATTGTAGCCTGCGGATGAACTGCTGCCAGTCCATGCTGCCTGAAAGACCAGGAGATCCTTCCAGTCAACGACACCATTGCCATCCAAGTCGCCTTTCTCAGGACGGACGTAGACCGGAACCAAAGCCGCTGTCGGATCGGAGACGTTTCCGGCAATATCCATCGCGATGATGGAGACGACGAGGTTCCCGACTTCATCGAAGAGCATGGGGGGGCTTTGATACGTATCCGTGGAACCTGATATGAGGGTAAAGGATTCCTCCTGCACGGCGAAGGTGGTGCCACTGGTGAAAGTTCCCGTGACGCTGAGCACACCGGATGCTTCCAACACCTGCGCCGAAACGACGCTGCTCTGTCCCAACAGGATCGAGGATGGGGCATCCAGTGTGACGACAACCGGCGGGAGCAAATCGCTTGTCTCGGTACCTTTGGCGTAGCCAAAAACGATATCTTGAGAGTTGGTATTGACGGCAAAACTCTGGGGAGTCTGTCCGGTAAACGTTCCCATGATCTTGAAATGATTGCAGACCTTTTCGAATGCTTCGCCCATGTTGAGCGACTGGCGAAGGTTGGCGCAGAAGAGTCCCGTGAATGAACCCAAACCACCACTCGTAAACCAGGCCTTCTGTGCCGAGCCAGAACTGGTAAAGAAGATCCTTCTACTTCCCAAAAGTGTGCTGCCGACCAAGGGCCCCCCGAAGATGCCTGAATGGTCAGAGTCTATGATGAAGATACTCATCCCTGGAATTTGTGCGGCGATCGTCCCAAGAATTTGAGGGGTCAGCACATAGCCATCGCCCAACTTGACGCCGTCCCTGGTGCCTTCGCCAACCACGATGACGAGGAGTTCCTCAGCCACCTGCAGCGCATTGATCGCTGCAGTCACTGTCTGCAGGTTGGACTCGAGTGAAGACAGACAGACCATCTTGTCGCCAGCGATCCCTCTGTCTTGCATGGTCTCCTTGATGAAATCCCGAAGGGGCTTGAATCCATTCTCCTTGAGGAATGCCATGGGCTTGCCAGCTACGAAAAGAACCCGCTGATCCTTCCGAGCGGAGCCAAGAGGGATGACCAGTGGTTTGGCCGAAGTCCCCTGATTTTGAGTGTCTCCTGGCCAGTCGGCTTCCACCTCAACTCGACCGTCCTCAATCACGACTTTTACCGGAGCAGAGAAACTGCCACTGCTGGAGAGCAGAGCGCTTGTGACCTCAGTTATTGTTGCACGGGCAAGGACGCCAGAGGTGTCTCTTGCAAGGCCGATCTGTCTTATGGACACAGTAACTGGTGGGGGAGCGTTGTCCAGCACGACCGGTCCCAGTTGCCCATAGACTCTGAATAACTCATCGGGCTTCTCTTGGCCAGTTGCATCCGTGGCAAGAAACATATTGGGACGCGCGTTCTTGCCTACAGTGACCGTGACTGGAAGACTACTGAGTCCCAGGTCTGGCGCTTCTGCTCGAACACGGAGTTCTCCCGTCTCGAGGGTCTGCACTCGGATTCGGTACTCACCTTGTGCGTTGGTTTGGGTTTCCAGTTGCCCTGAAAAGTCGCCAGAGAGGATCAGTTTGATTCGAGCGGAATCTACCGGTGGTGCCAGTGCTCCGCTCAACAGGACTGATTCCTGGACTTGGACGTAGATTCGGTCTGCACTGAGCGTGAGTGTCTTTCCACCAGCACCGAGGACTTCAAGAGGCAAAGCAATGGCACCGATGTTGAAACCATTGTTCCCTTGGACGAAGAGTGTGCGGTGATCTGGTTCTGCTGTTCCCGCTGCTTCAATGGTCAGAATCGAGAAACTCCCAGACTGGTCTGCACGCAGGTTGACGATCTGTGGGTCAAAAGACAGGTTCAGAGAATGCGTTTCCCCAGCGATAATTGAGAGGGCGACCGCCATGTTCTGTGGCAGTCTTGGGGTGATATTCACCAGCGCCTGACAACGACCCCCTGCCAGCACGGCAAGCGAGCCCGGGACAACAGTCAGATCAAAGGACGTATCGGTGACGCGGACTGAATCTGACCTGGGCTCGCCCAAAACCTGTCCGTCGAAGGGGTAGACAACCACAGAGACAAACTCCCCAAATCGAAACAGGTCAGGTGTCAGCCTGTCCTGCTGTAGACCTATCAGTTCAATGCCATTGATGAACCAGCGATAGCGATAGTCTGGAGCCGCGCCTTCCAGATCGAAGAATCCAATACCCGTTGCCACGATATCATGACCCACCTGAGCAGGCTTTGGCGAGATTACAGCTGCTTGCAGTGATGGGGGGAAGTTCACAGGAGTGGGCGTAGGTGTGAAGGTTGGTGTATTGGTTGGCTCTGAGTACTCATAGGCACCCATGTCAAAGCCCTGTCCTTGGCCGTTAAATCCGCGCATCGGGATGTCAAATGGCCTTGGCTTTCCTTCAAAATCCATCGGCTCATCGTTTAGTGGAGATCCCGTTGCCCAGTCTATGCATGGGGAACTAAGCTGGAGATCAAGATTTGCGAGAGCGCCGTCCCAAGGCTCAACGAAATGCGGATCTTCAACTATGTTCCCGATGCCAGCAAAGCCGCCTTGAACACAGGAATATCGTATGGTCATGGGGCCGTCGAGACTCTTTGCACCGTTGTCCCAAACAACACAGTTGAGTAGAGAAGGAAGACTGAGAGAGTTTGCGCGTACCGCGGCACCGTTGGCCGCGGCCACATTTCCGGTCAAGGTGCAGTGAAAGAACGTTGGCGCTGAATCCACGCAGCAGACGCCCCCGCCGTAGTCCGTGTCCGCCGTATTGCCAACAATCAGACAATTGTGAAACGCTGGAGAGGCGTTCGACTGACTCAGAATTCCACCTCCGCGTGGAGCGACATTCATCCTGATAACGCACTCTCTGAAAACCGGAGAGGCGTTCTTGTAGCAGAACACTCCCGCTCCATAGCGCTGTGGCACAGGAAGATCGCCGTAAGCCCTATTGTTCTCAATAAGACACGAGGTAAACAATGCGTTTGATGTGTTCTCACAGTAGACACCCGCGCCGTGTGGTGCTTCATTGGATCGGAATGTGGTATTCGTCACCGTTGGGGCGGAATTTGAGCAGAAAATGCCACCACCGAAGTCTGCGCTGATATTCAGTTCAACGGTGCAGTCAAGAATACTCGGAGAGCCGCCGTCGTTGCAGTAGATGCCTGCACCGTGTGCTACGGCAGAATTGCCCGAAATCCTGCACCGCAGAAACTCAGGAGTGGATTTCTGACAATAAATGCCCCCTCCCAAAGACGCCGAACTGTTGTCTTCGATGATGCAGTCAACCATCTTTGCGGTTGAAGAGTAGAAATAGCATCCGCCTCCCTCTGTGGTCACGCTGTTGCCCGAGATCGTGCAGTTGGCTAACGTTGGAGAAGTGCTGTAGCAGTAGAGCCCTCCTCCCTGGCCATGGTCACCGGTGCCACCTTGAATAACAAAACCGTCCAGAGTTCCGTATGAGGCACCATAGACAGCAGGTTTGCTCAGTCCCTGCGCGTCAATGATGGTGGGATTGGCGCCCCAGTCCCGCTCGCCAAAGTTGGTATGTGCAGGAAGAAAGCCACCATACACTCTGACTCCCATTTTGAGAGAGACACTTTCGTTGTAGGTTGAGGAATTGACCCAGATGTCATCCCCTGAAGAAGCGGCCGCGATAGCTGCACCGATAGTCTTGTATGACCCTCCGCCTGTGGCTTCCGGATCTACGCGTAGGACACGAGCTTCTGCTGCTGCAGTGAAGAGAGCCATGGCTACGCTTGCCAAAACGAAAAGACTGAAACACTCTGTCAGCAAGGGAGTCACTGCTCTGGATCGAAATGCCTGCCTGGATCCAAATCCGTGACGAAGTGATTTCCTGAGCATGCATGTTCCCGTCTGACCGGATATTCCACATCTACCTGACTTTGCAGAAGCATTCATAAGCAGCATTGATCCAAGACTCCCTGATTTTGTCGTACTCGTCGTTCTGAAAGCCCCAATGGCCTGTCGCTGAAAGCCACTCTTCAGGAATGTTCCAACCATTCCATACAATTGTCAAGACAGACGGATCAAGTATCTCCTGACAGATCGGTCTCTCAGCGACACCGAGTCCAAAAGAGCCTTGTCATCCACCGAGCAAGCATCCTGGCGAGTGGGCATAACCTGAAAGTCAGACTAGAAGTAGATGACAGTTGAAGCGATGACCTGCGTTTTTTCCTCACTGTAGTCACAGGCAAAGTCCAGCTGAAATCGCTGTCTTGCGAATCCTAGTCCGACGGAGTAGTGATCAATGTCATCCGGCTTGGGCGCTGCCTTCAGGAAATAGGGATCCGAGCCTGCGTAGTATCTTGCATTGGAGTCTTCGAGCATGTAGCCTGCACGCAGAAAGACCCCCGTGTTCCAGAAGTGTCCGAGAAGATACTCGCTT
>JAKQFZ010000698.1 GCA_029558215.1 Candidatus Omnitrophota bacterium | reverse complement strand
CAATGCTGCATCCACCTCATCCAGGAAGCAGAAGGGACTGGCCTTCACCTGATAGATGGCGAACAACAGAGCGATGGCCGTCATGCTTTTCTCACCACCGCTCATGAGGGTGATCGACTGCATCTTCTTCCCGGGGGGTTGAGCGACAATTTCAACCCCACTTTCGAGCACATCCGCCTCGTTCAAAAGGATCAGATCAGCCCGGCCCCCCCCCAATATCCTCCGGAATGTCCGGTTGAAGTTTTGACGGATCAACTCAAAGGTCTCAAGGAACTGCTTGCGCGCGGACTTCTTCACTTCGCTGATGGTGCGTTCCAATGAGGTCTTGGCTTTGATCAGGTCTTCCTGCTGTTGGGTCAGGAAATCGAGACGTTCTTTCTGCTCAGCGAATTCCTGAACCGCTAATGGATTGATCTCGCCCATCTTGCCGATGCGTTCACGCAACGAGGTAATGCTGAAGGTGAGATCCTCCAGGCTTGTGGGCATCCCCGGCCACTCGCTGGCTGCCCGGGTGCAGGCCTCCCAGTCCGATTGCAGCTCCTCGACCAGCCTGCGTTCCAGGTTCTCCTGCTCCAGAGTGGCACGGTGATTCTCCATCTCCCACTTCTGGCTTTCCTCATTCCGTTGCTTGAGCATCTCGCGGATCTGCGTGACCTGCTCTTCGACGGCGCGGTAGCGTTCCTCCATCTGCACCAGGTTGGCATCCTGCTCGGAGATATCCTGCTCGACCTTATCCACCCTTTCGAAGAGATCTTTCAGTGCCTCTTCGGCCAGCCCCTTCTTGTCGAGGATTTCCCAGATCTTACTCTCACGCTCTTGTTCCTCGTGTTTGAGCTCGGCGATGCGTGTCTCTAGATTTGCACGCCGTTGACGAGCTTGATGGATTTCCGCCTGGCAGCGTTCCAGGTCTTTTTTCAAGGCCACGAAGGTTTCACGGTGACGGTGATGCTTGGCTTGTAGATCCCGCAAGGCTTGCTCAATCCGTTGTAACTCATTCGAGGTTGCTTCGGCGGCCTCCCGCTCACTCTGGATATTGGATTCCAGGATGCCACGGGATTCCTCGGCCTGGACTCTCTTCTGGGTCAGGCCTGAATGAAGATCCTC
>JAKQFZ010000947.1 GCA_029558215.1 Candidatus Omnitrophota bacterium | reverse complement strand
GTTGCTTGCGCTCTGCCTCGATACGCTGATCAGCCTTCACCTGGGCGTCTCTGGCGGCCTGCTGTACACGATCATTTGCTTCTTGGGTTCCGTCGTGGCGCTTCAGTGCTTCTTGCAGTCTGGCGTCCTTGGAGATTTCCTCTCTTCTCTGTGCTTCCAGCTCTCTTGCCTGTTGTTGCTCCTGATGAACAGTTCTAGCTGCGTCGAACCTTTCTTCGACAGTTCTTCCGGCTGCTTCTCTTCTCTCCGCCGCGCCGACTGCGCCGTCTCTAACTGTTCCTTCGACTTTCGCTCCGATATCCGGAGTTCTTGCATCTTCGACTTTTCCGTGACCAGAATCATCGTGCCCATCTATCAAGCCGAGTCCGCTGGAATTTCTGCCGTCATCCGGTCTGCTGTCAGGGGTGACGTAGCTGGCGCTGTCTTTGGTGATGCGCGGATTACTCTCTTCACCGGAGCCGACGGGAACTTGAACGGGGACCGTAGAGTTGACCGGTATTACGACTGGTGTCTCTGGCTGCTTCACTGGTACGACAGTGTCGATGGCGCCGAAGATTCCGCCTTTGTCGGCATCTCCTGCACCGGGAACGGTATTGCCTCCTGAAGGAGGTGCGTTGAACTGGGAAAGGTCTACGTTGTTATATGTGGCAGAGACGGTGCCACTACCCTTGATGCTATTTAGTATGTCCTGACTGACCGCATCGGGTTTGGAAAGATTGACCTGACTGGTTCCGTCTGCGTTGAATTTGATGTTTCCGTCGATGACGGTTTCGGTGCCGTCGGCAGATATATGAACCATCTTGCCTTGCTCGGAAGGATGGTTGACCAGGCGGCTGCCATCTGCGCCAAGAGTGACTCCGGTGGCGCTGTCTCCGGGTCCCTCTTTGTTGAGAGTGGCGCGCACTTCATCGGTAAGACCTTGCTCTGAATTGAGAACGACTTTCGCGTTGCCCTGAGCATCTATTTCAATTTTGCCGTCCAGATTTGTGACTTTGCCGACTTTATCCGTGTATTGCAGCGCACCCGTTTCTGGATTTGTAGAGAATTTGGCTCCATCGGTGTACTGGACAACCGACTGGTTGTCGCTACCGGTACCGTTAGACTGTTTGACCGCGATAGTATCTACGGCTTTGTAGTTGACGTCGGTGAATGAGCCTCTGGTATCGAATTTGAGTTCGGTTTTGCCGCCGGCTTCTATCTT
>JAKQFZ010000946.1 GCA_029558215.1 Candidatus Omnitrophota bacterium | reverse complement strand
AGGGACCCCGAGAATTGACTATCAAGGACATGAACACCAACATTCGTTTTCTTGGGGATTACCGAATGCTGATTATTGACGCAGACGGCTGTCGGTATTATGTCCCCAATTTCCAACAGCTCGACTCAACCAGTCTGCGCTATCTCTCACGATATCTTCTGGTGTAACCATTTACCTCTGCCATTCATCCGAGACATCCTTCACATGTCCGATGAGCAGTTCCAAAGCGTCCTCCTCTTCCGGAAAGACTTCCTGGGCTTGGCGGTAACTGGCGATGGCTTCTTCGTAACGCTTCAGGACGACCAGACTTTCCGCGCGTCGCACCAAAGCATGGGAAGTGTCTCCTTCGAGGGAGAATCGGGGATCCTGGCGAATGACAATATCGTACAGATGGACAGCTTCCTCGTGCTCTCCCCCAATCTGTCGAGCGCGAGCCTGCACGTAAGCAGTTGTGGCATCAGGAATGTCTGGTGAAGAAACTGCAAGAGGCGCACCCAGAACGGCCGGTGAACTCACGGCGTCGAGTGCGACACCCTCCGCTGAGGAACTTGGTGCCCCAAAACTCAAAGCCTCATCAGAGGACATGTCCTGTTCGATGACGTCTGCCCTCCTGAAAGCACGCTTGGCTGAGGCTTCTCCCAAAACGATTGGCTCCTTCTCAGATATCCTCTCGGCCTCGGTCTTCGAAATCTCCCGGGGTCCCGCTTCGGGGTGAGGAGCCTGCTGAGATGCTCTTGCCAAGGCCATCCAAGTGTCTGCGCCGGCTTGAGCGGGTTGTGCTTCTGCTGGATCGTGCTGCTCAGGCGATCGCGCCTCAGAATCCTCCGTCACACGATCACCTACAGATTCGGGAACATCGTATACGGGAAGAGCGTCAACACCAGCCGACCGCCCCGATGGTTCCTGAACTCTGGCACCACGGGCTCGTGTTTTCTGTTCAAGAGCCTCTTGTTCCGCCACGGCAGGGGCTCCCACGTCTGATACCGTTGAGGCCGCTTTGGAACGTTCTTTCACCATCTGATCCAGCCCAAGGTTATCCTCGGAAACAACGGGTTGTCGGTAGAATGACTGATTGGTGATGAACACTCCCACAATTAACATCGCCGCAAGTGCCACTCCGAAGGCCGGTCGTAGAACCCATCGAGGAACAGACTCTCTCCAAGAGCGTTCCAGCGGTTGCTCTGCAGCGGCGCGAAGCAGAGACTGCACGACCGTCGAACTTGGTTCCGGACTGGGCGTTCCTCGGACGATGTCCAGGGTCTCTGCCACGGCTGCGACCTCCCGCCGACATTCAGGACAACTCTGCAGATGCGCCTCCGCACGCGCGTAGTCCTTCCCCGACAGCTCACCGCAGAGGTAGTCAACGAACAGGTTCTTGAATTCATCGCATTTCATGAGTCCGGTACCTCGTGCAACAAACCCTTCTGCGCCAGTCCCTCTCGAAGTGACTCCAAAGCGTAGCGCATTCGGCTTTTGGCTGTGTTGACCGTGCAGCCCACAATCTCGGCGATTTCCGCAAACGGCAGTTCTCCATGTTCGCGCAGTAGAAGCACCTCGCGTTGCTCCTTGGGCAGTTTGGCAATCAGACTTTCCACCAGCACGTCCAGTTCCTCTCGGTAGAGCGCCTGTGCCGGATCAGGCTGCTTTGCAGGAAGCGTCTCTTCCAGAGTTCGCTCCCTCTCCACTCCTTCTTCAACAGGTTGCGAGAGCGATGTCAGATGCGCCTTGCCGGCTTTTCGGAGCGCGTCCACGCTGACATTGTGGGCGATCCGAAACACCCAGGTGCTGAATCGCGAACGAGCCTTGAAACTGCTCCGCGCTCGAATGACTCGCAGAAACGTTTCCTGAAAAAGATCCTCCGCCCGCTCCACACCAACCAGCCGAATCAGATAGCCGTACACGGACTTCCGGTATCGAGCCAGAAGCATCTCAAATGCCTGAACGTCCCCTTCGGCATACTGAAGCATCAGCGCCTCGTCACTCGGGCGGTTTTCCGCCATGTCTTTCTCAGGACTCATGCTGCGCCAACTCGAGTCTACAAGGATTAGACGATGACAAAGCATAAACGATCTAATTTGATGCCCGCAAGTGATCGAGGCTCTCGCCTCTGGGTAGGTGCGATTGATCCCCCGAAAGCCAGTCTGTATAGTTGTTCATGTGGTTGGCAGACTCAAGAATGCAGAACGGTAGTGCCAAAGTGAAGTGCTCAGAACCATGAACTCACGCGAAGACGCGAAGGACGCGAAAAAGGATCTGGATGTTGAGGAGTTGTCTGCCATCGTGGTGGACGCCGCCTTTCACATCCATAAGGAACTTGGGCCAGGGTTGCTGGAATCGGTATATGAGAGTGTGCTGGCACGGGCATTGGAGAAGCGTGGCTTGCTGGTGCAACGGCAGACAGCGGTGTCCTTTGAGTATGACGGCATGCACTTCGATGATGGCTTGCGGATTGATTTGCTTGTGAATGGCAAGTTCGTGGTGGAATTGAAGTCCTTGGAAACCTTCGCGCCGGTACATCCCAAGCAACTACTGACGTATCTGCGCCTTCTGAATCTGCCGTTAGGACTGCTGATCAATTTCGGCGCAGCGACGTTCAAAGAGGGCATCAAACGGATCGTGAACAATCACCAGTCGTTCGCGTCTTCGCGCCTTCGCGTGAACCAGGTTGCCACGCGATGAAACTGCATTCAGTCAAAGGAGTCCGATCATGTCAGGTGTTTTTGGGGAAT
>JAKQFZ010000922.1 GCA_029558215.1 Candidatus Omnitrophota bacterium | reverse complement strand
CTTCGATGGCAAAGGGTCTGCAGTCCTTTGTGCCTTTGATTTAATCCGTTGTGCGTGCCGCTGATGACGCCTCTTTCTGTCTGGAAATCTGCCCCGACAATGGGCTGCGTTATGAGAGGAGTCCGTTGGGACTTGTCGTCCGAGACAGTATGTTTCACAAGGTTGACAAGCAACCGATCTGCGACAGGATCCAGCCCGCAGCGGCGGATCAAATCAAAGGCACAAAGGACTGCGGACCCTTTGCCATCGAAGACTTCACAGAGGGCGACACCGCGCAGATCGTTGTCATAGTTGGCAAGCACGGCGACACTGCCCAACTCTTCCTGCGCCTGAATCTCAAAACCAGCTGAAACAGGAAAGACGCAGGGGAAATCGGGTTTTGTTTCATCCCAATGGGTGTAATCCGACCACAGCGTCAACCGTTCTCGTGTAATGCCAGCAAAGCAAGGATGCTCAGGCCGAAGCGGGTTGATGAACGAACCAAGAACATAAGGTCTCTGGCGTTGCGGATAGGCCACATCAATTGGAGAAGCCGACAGTGCGCGGATTTTGAGGGGTATACATTGGGCAACAGTGCGCCAGTCCTGATGCTTCAGAAAGAGCACCCGACCGCCATTCTGAATCAATCGCCTGACGGTTTCGGTCGCAGCACCCACATCTGAGTCGAAGGCGTCCTCACCGACGATCAGTGTTCCCTGGTCAGCAACCTTCCCAATATCATCCACCACGGAAACACTGAAGCCGAGAGACTTAAGGGCATCCCGTGTCGTTGCCTGCGGGTCAAAAAGAGCAACAGAACGCGTCGGCGAAATCGGCGGCTTCTTCTCGTTGGCGATCTGCTCAACGAATATCTGCGTGTCGTTGAGAGAACGCACCTGGCCATCTACGAGAATGTGTCCCTGAATCGTGTACTCACCTGTCGGCAATGATCTCGGCAGTCTGATGGACACCGGAACGCTTCGGCACTCCGAGTACGTTACTGCGGGTACGTTCACCTTTTGGGTGAGTATTCTGGCTCCGTCCTGTGTGACGATGCAATACTCGAGCGAAGAGGCAGGCAAGTCCTGGAAATCATCCGAGTCGTTCACCACATGTGCGATGGGTCGGACAGTCGAGCCGGAGTAGACGTTCGGAGTCCACAATTCCCAACTAAGCAGCACCGGCTGATAGGAAACCTGCATCTGTTTCATGGCTGGCTTCGGAACCATGTCATCGAAACACCGGATATCTGACCACCGATTGAAAAGGATCGTGAAGGGCATGATGCCGGACAACTTGGGGTTGTACTTCCGAAGTCGGCGGAACAGTTCGACGGCATTCTTGAGCACCAGGGCGTGATACTCCAAGTCTGCGTCAGGCTTGTTCTGTGTGTACCCCGTCCATCCGAGTCCTGATGCGCGTTGCCGATGAACCAGATTGAGACAACCGTTCGGCATATTGTAGCAGCCGACACATTCAGTCATCGTCATGGGTTGCGGATTGTCGTCGGGATTTTTCCGGAGCACTTTGTACGGTTCGTAGTCCCTCAGGACGTGGTAGGTGAGAAAAGAGCCATAGTACCACCCCCAGTATCGGTGGAAATCAAAAATATCCCCTGAGGTGCCGTTGCCGTAACCGGCGTTGCCGATGTAGAGCCGATTGGTATCCCATTCGCGCAAGTGTTCATGCACCTGCTGCAAGATCTCCTCGTAAGGTTTGGCAAGTTGCCCGTAGTAGGGCAGTTCATTGGAAAGAATGTAGATGATGATGGAAGGGTGTCTGACATAGTCCTCAAAGTATCGGCGCTTGTAAAGGTGGATTGTCTTCTCAATATCGGTTGGGAGTCGGGTCTTCGACCCGGGTGGCGGTGATCCGTAGCAACCCTGAAATACCATCATGCCGAGTTCATCGCAGAGGTCGAACCAGTCCTGGGAATTCTTGTGAAGTCTGATGAGGTTTACGTTATGGCTTTTGAGAAAACGGATGTAGGCTTCCGCGAACTCCTTGGAGAAGCCCACGTTATCGGGAACTCCTCGACCGGGAGGGTTGATCGCAACACCCCTCAAAAAGATCGGTTGGCCATTCAGGAAGAACCGTCCCTCTCGGTTTTCGAAAGATCGAAATCCGAAACGGATGGTTGTTTCTGCAAGAGTCTTCTGGCCGCGTACCGCCTTGAGATGAAGCCGATAGAGGAGCGGGGAAACAGGACTCCACAAGTCCGGTTTGAGATGGGTCACACGGGAAGAGAAATCGGTCGTGGTCGCACCGGAGATAATCGCCCGTCCGAGATATCCGTCCCAGAGTACGGAGCTATCACGACACGAAGAGATCGTTGCGTGCAGATCCAGGAAGTCCACTGCAGCATCGGTCTGAAGTGTCGTTACGATGCGCACTTCATCCGAAGCGGCAAAGGGAAGGACTTTTGGGATCGAGATTTCCGCTGGAGTGTCTGTTGAAAGAGCCAGCAGGCACAAGAACAAGAGAGACACAAAGACAGGTTTGCTCCATACCATTCTCACGCTCCTGATAGAAAAAACGCCAGATCGGCGCTGGAATCATGCCCACCCTTGCGTCTGCCTGTCCAGAGATAGAAACCGGATTAAGAACTTTTGGAAGAACGTATTACTTGTTCTTTTTCTTTTCCTGCTTGGCTTTGCGTTTTTCTTTGAGACTCAGCACTGCTTTCTTCTGCTCTTCTCGTTTGCCTTTGTCTTTTTTACCCTTGTCAGCCATTTGTTGCTCTCCTTAGGATCGGACTGAGCCGATAGCGGTGGAATGACTTTGCTCATCCCATGTTGCCCACCTGTGTGGTGCTTTTCTCTCTCTTTATACCGCGTTATGCCGCTCAAGGCAAGCACGGATCACACTTCCGCGCACGTTGTGCGTTCTCTTCACAACCTCAGCCATGGCGGACGCCTTTGGTCTGTGGGATCGTAGAAGAGGATCGAGTGAAGATTCTCTTCCCGTTGCAGTCTTTCGAGAATGCTCTCCATCTGCTGACGTGCGTGAAGTCCAGACGGCTCACCAGAGACATTGTCAAATTCAAAGGGATCGCGACTCAGGTCGTATTGTTCGAGAAATGTGGTTTCCCCACGTTGGTGACGGGTGAGTTTGTCACTGCCATGGACGATGGAAACGATCTTCTGCGTTTCGGACAGCACGTAATCCCTTCCCCCTGCCGCGACAAGTTCCCCAAGAGGCTTTCCATCGCACTGAATCGGATCAATGCCTGCCGCATCCAGGCAGGTGGGCAATACATCCACAAGACTGACCAGTTCCTGATGAACGCTTCCACCGCGATTTCGAGGTGGTCGTATGAACAACGGAACTCGAATGATATCCTCAAAGAAAGCACCGTTCTTTCCCCACAAGCCATGGTGCCCCATCATGTCCCCATGATCGCACGTGAAGACAACCAGAAGATTTTCTCCCCAGAGCGCCTTTGCGCGTTCGAGAATCTGGCCGATATAATCGTCAATCTGGACGACGTTGGCGTAGTACATTTGTCGCCATTGTCTCCAGTAAGAGTCATCGAAGTTTTTCTGCGCGCCCCCTTCCGCGGAGTTTGAACCCTCTGTTCCCCCCGGACCGTGGTAACTGACACAGTTACTCTTGGTTGGATCATCCCATTCCCCATCCCGTTTGTTTGCCGCACGATCCTTGGACATATCAACACGCGAAAGATATTCCACAGGCGTATTCAGCGGATAATGCGGTCCTGAGAAGGAGACCCACATGAAATGCGGTTGGTTGTTGTCAAGGTGGCTCAGATACTCAATCGCCTTTCTGCCAACCCAACTGTCGGGATGCATGGACTCGTCACCGGGGAACAGAAAGAGATTCTTATCGCATCGCGATCCGGTTTTGTTGTGTACCAAATCACGGTATTGGGACATCAGGCCGGCCTTTTCCAAATCCTTTCCGTAGTCATCGTAGAACCATGCACTGACCTCATTGCCGTCCTGAAGATCCAGATGATCGATGCCCAAGTCCAGGTAGTACTGACGAAAGTGATCATATTCGCGAGTGAAGTCTCTCGACACATAGGGGTATGGAACAGGAATGAAATGGCACTTGCCGTGCATGGATGTCTGGTAGCCTTGCGATCGGAAAACCTGGAAAACGTTTGGAAGGCTCAGTGACAGCGACGCTCCTGTGTGATTTGAAAAAGATCGGGAGCGATGCGGGTACAGACCGGTCGCCAGAGAAACCCGACTCGGAAGACAGACGGGACTTGCGGCATAGGCATTCTCAAACCGCATCCCTTCTCCCGCAATACGGTCAACGTTGGGCGTTTTGTGCGAGGTCGCACCACAACAACTCAATGCCTCGCGATGCAGTTCGTCCATGGTGATCCAGAGAACGTTCAAATCGGTGTTTGCCACTGTAATGATCCCTTCCGAATCAGCATATTTCAGGGTTCAGCAAGCGCCTGCCATGCGCTTCGAATTTCCTCGGGACTCAATGCCCGCCGATACAGTTTGACCTCGTCGAGCAGCCCGACAAAGTGTGCGGCATGTTTGACGTCATAGTTGCCAAGTATGAGATGAAAGTCATTTGTATTGATGGTTCCTGGTCGCTCCATGGTTCCACACAAGACGCCGTCCATATAGAGACGCATAGTCGTTCCGTCAAATGTTCCCGCCAAATGCACCCAGCGTCCAATGGGCAGTGGTGTGTCTGAGTTGAGGTGGTGACTCCAGGAGGTCATCGGGACATGGAATGAAGGCTTGCCGTCCAGGATGCCCATTCGAAAGCCTGTATGCGTGCCACCCTGAAGAACTCGATTGAGAAACCAGGTGTTATTCTGGCCAGGGCGGTCTGTCTTCACCCAGCAGAGGACACTCAGCGTCGAGGTGATGTTCAGCATCTCACTGCTGGGCACCTCAACACAACCTCCATCACACACCAATGCATTGCCTGCAATTCCAGGTGCGTATTGTGCGTCGCGCACGATACCACCCAGGCGATGTCCTGAATAATCCAAGGCAACCGGACTGTCTTCCTCTTCATCGAATGCCCACCAGGCGACCAAGCCTTCTTCCGTTTCGGAACCTTTGAACGCTTTGCGTGACACCTGTCTGCGAAGTGCTTTCTCCGTTTCCTGGTGCGTTCGGTAAGGTCGGTCGTAGTCGCCCAAGCCAATGTCTTCAGGAATCAAGTCTTCATGGGCTGTCGGGGCATCCGAAAACACCTCGCGTACAGCGTCCAGGTAGCCGAATCCGTACTCACGATAGGGTGCGATGTAGTGACCCTCTCCCCATTCGTTCCAGTTGTCCAACAGCAGCATGCGGCTCCCGAGCTCGTTGGCTGGAAATGTGGCAATGATCTCCTTTGCCTTTGCGAGAAGCGTTTTGAACTCGGTTGGCGGGATCTTCCAGATCGTGCCTTCGTCTGCCCAACCACTCCACGCCTGTGAAACGGTGACTACCTGTGGGAGAATGCCGAGCGCCTGGGTCTTGTTGATGTAGTCCACCTGCGCTGCGATTGCTTGCTCCGGGGTCGGGTTGTTGCCCACATACCAGCAATAGGCGAAGGTATAGTCCAGTCCAATGCGCTTCATGAGCTCGAGATGTTTGGGATCAAGTCCACGATATTCACCAAGCAGATAGAGTCCATCAAAACCGGCATCCTGACAGGCTTGGCGCATGAGATCGAACGCTTCCAAGACATTCTCCTCACTGCCCAGATCCTGAATCAGAAACTCCGGACGGTAGATGAACAGCAGCGGCTTGCCATCCATCTTCAGATAACTCGGATGCTTGAAGTAGTTCTCCATCCAGAAGGGAAGCACGTTCGTCGTCAGGTCATCCAAGTCTGCCACACCCGAAGTGCCTCGGCTCTGATTTTCCCACATGATGCAGAACTTCATGTGATTGACGAACCGCGACTTGAACAGCGCCTCATGGATGGCGCTGCCAAAGCGCATCTTGACAGGCTCACCTTGACTTGCTCGATACCAGCAGTACAGGAAGAAAGAAACGCCATGCTCCACTGCCCACTTGGTCTCCCAGTCGGAAACCTCCGGATTCTCCTGGGCGTAGAACCCAAGCGCGGGGGTTCGCTCAGGGTGTTTGAGCAGCTGCGACCACATGAAGGGCTTGTCCGCTTCCCAAAGGGGACAGTGATGGGCTCCTACAACGACGCTTGTCTTGACTGGATTGGGCTCAGGAATGTAGGACAGCGATCTTCTCTCAACGGCAGAAAGGAAGTTGATGGACAGTACCGCTTCCTCCACACGGTTTGCTGATACAAAACACTCAAGGCGAAGTTCACGACGGAAGGCATCTTCGGCTTCGATCTCCCAGTGGATCTCCCGTTCAGATACTGCGTTCAAAGAGAGATTTGTCTCCTGCTCTCCCTTGAGCAGTCTCACTCCCTCGGGAAGGGTGAGACGAAGCGTTGCTTCACGGGGTTCTGTCCCTGCGTTGGTAATGGTCGCAGAGAGTGCCGCCGGACGACTCGCACGACAGATCGGCGGAACTGTTTGAAAACTGCTGATCCGAATGGTCTGCTGCTCTGCATGAGCCGTGCTTCGGAGTGAAAACAGAATCAGACAGAGCAAAACACAAGTCTGCATGATGGCGATGACCTCAACTTTCCAGCCCCAAGGATTCTCTTTACACTTTTTGAATACTGGGATAAATTACAGTGTCTTTGTTGATAAGACAAATGCGATTTCTGAAGGGGCAGATGCATACACGCAAATCCGATGGAAAAAGAGTCTGTTGAACTCTCCGTTCTGATCGTTGAAGATGATCCCAACACGCTTTTGATGTTCGGTCGGGTGGTGGAATCACAAGGTGCCAAGTGCGTCCTTGTGGGAACGTTTGAAGACGCGATGAAGGCGACCACAGACCAGCGTTTCGACATGCTTTTGGTGGATAGAAAGCTGCCAGACGGTGACGGGATTGATCTCATTGAACAGGTGCGACATACCGATCCCAAGGCTCTCGTTGTGATGGTGACTGCGCACGGGACGATAGACATTGCCGTTCAGGCGATGAAGATGGGGGCTTGGGATTTTCTTGCAAAGCCTTTTTGTTTTGAGCGCCTGGAAGTGCTTCTGCAGCGGGTCAAAGAGCACTTGGCCTCTCAGCGTGAGAATGAACGTCTGCGCCGTGAGGTCATGGAAGTGCGAGCAGGTGAGATGATCGGATCAAGCCCGGCGATCCGATCGGTCAAGGAACGCATTGCCCAAATTGCCCCAACGCCCTCAACCGTCTTGATTCAGGGAGAGACTGGCGTTGGGAAGGAGTTGGCAGCCCGTGCCATACACCGGATGAGTTCCCGTTCCTCGGGACCTTTTGTCGTGGTGGACTGTGCCGCAATCCCGGAGACCCTACTGGAAAGCGCATTGTTTGGACACGAGAAAGGCTCTTTTACCGATGCCCATGTTACCCGAAAGGGGATGGTCGAACTGGCTGCCGGTGGCACGCTGCTGCTGGACGAAGTGGCGGAACTGGCTCCCAGTCTTCAGTCCAAGTTACTTCGACTTTTGCAGGAAAGAGTCTACCGCCCCATCGGTTCGGAAACGGAGAAGAGCGCAAACATTCGCGTTGTCTCCGCTACCCGGTGGGATTTGAGTTCGAGGATCCGAAGTGGTTTGTTCCGTGAGGACTTGTACTACCGTCTCAACGTCATTACGCTGAATATCCCCCCACTGCAGAAAAGACCGAGTGATATTCCCGTGCTGGCCAACTGGTTTCTCTACCAACAGAGCGTTCGCGCCGAGAAAGCAATGGAGGGCATTTCCGAACCGGCCATGCAACTCCTGAAGAGGTACGACTGGCCTGGAAACGTGCGGGAACTGCAGCACGCCATCGAACACGCTGTGGCTTTGGCACCAGGAACCATGATCGAGGCGGACTATCTGCCAAAAACGATTCTCGAATCGGCCTCTGTCAATTCGCTGCCGAGGTCTTTCACCCATGCGCCCAAAGCGTTTGTTCAACCTGACCTTTCCGAGAGCATGTCTTGGAAGGACTATCAGGAGAAGGCTATGGAGCCACACCTCAAGTCCTATGTCCAGTCACTTCTGCAGCAGCATGGTGGAAACGTCAGTGCTGCTGCAAAGCACGCAGGACTCTCCAGAAACGGTTTCTACATGCTTATGCGCCGTGCAAACTGGGAAAGTGATGGCGCGTAGTGCTCAATTTACTTAGCATGTGCTCATTTCAGTTGACACCCACTAAAGCGCATAATATGTCTCATATTTGAACAGATTCGGCCCAGCAAACCGAAAAGTATACCTGATTCTCCTGCGAACCAACCCAAGCATGAGGCTGTTATCTTCTGATGACAGTTCTTGCGACCTGCCTTTTTGACACAGGATATGGGCATTTCTCACTGCGAAGACACAAGATAAAGTATTCATTCCTCTCTGACTCAAGTTACCCGGTAGGGCGTGCCTACGGAGTCTGCTCACTTTAGTGAGCATATTCCACACCCAGAAGAAGGAGAAACAGAAGGCCTTAGGGCATAAGTCAAGACTAATCAATATATAATAAAGTTTCATGCTTACAGAAGTAAATTGGCATCGAAAGTGCTAAAAGATCAAAAGGAATACGTAGGGTTTGAGGCCAGTAGTGTTGTGATGGCTTGAAAGGTGCAGGAAAAAAGATTCTTACTCTGTTCAGGGCGTTAGCGACCTTACAAGGCACACAAGCCAAGTGGCTTCTTTAAGGGGAGCGGGTCGGGTTCCCGACCCGCCCGAAAGAGAAACGGGGAACGGTGGTTCTCCGGAGCAGATAGAGGATTCGAACTGGTGTAAGTGAGCGGAGACTGGGTATCGGAAGAGAACGAAAAACTCCGCGAATCGAGCAAAGATGAAGTTCATCGGAAACGAACAACATGAAGCCCAAATGAAACCGATCAAAGGTTTCTCCTTCCTTTC
>JAKQFZ010000890.1 GCA_029558215.1 Candidatus Omnitrophota bacterium | reverse complement strand
GGTTCCGAACAGGGAGGATCTGGCGTACTACGGGTACACCCATGGAGAGCATTTGATGCGACAAGTTACAGGGGAGACTTGGGCCGCGCGGGTCCAAGCATACAATGGCGTTCAGCGGTTGCGTGAGTACAAGAGAACGCGACCTTGGCTTAACCAGTGAAGGGAGAGCAGAATATGCAAGTTCGGTTCACTATTTCTTTGGCCCTGCTCGTGGGATTGTTGTTGTCACCACAACACGGGTTGGGGAATGCTGGCACGCTCGTTTATGTTGCAGCCCTGGAAGCCGCTACGGAGGACGGTAAGACAACTTGGGTACCGACACTCTACGCTATTGATGTTGAGCAAAGCAAGATTGATAGGAAGACACCTCTGCCGTCTTCAGGGTCTCCAGTAGAGTGCAGGGGCATATTCCATGGACGGATCGAGGTCGAGCAGCACGACGGCATTGTATCGCTCTCGACGAGGCCTGGAAACAGAGTCACGCTAGTCACCGCTTTCAACGCTGAGACACTATCGGTTCTCGAACAAATCAGACGTGATGGAATCGCCGATCCCACGGTTCCGAGGGAGCGGGAACCAACGTTGCTGAAGCCGGAATGGCTCTCCATGACTCGTACTGAAAGGCTTCTTTCAGTATCTGGACTTTGGCCACAATCAGGTTTTGGAGGCGCCGTAGAAGAGAGCGGAATAGAGGTCTGGGAGGATTTTTGGGGACTTTGTGTATGAGGTGGTGTTGGTCTGCAAGTGTGAAGAAACAATGGCATCACTCCAGAGGTCGTTTCTGAGGCGGTCTATCAAGTTCTGCGTGGAGAGTCTTTGAGGGTTCTTGTGGGACCATTTGGCTGGCGGGAGTTGGTTGTTGAGTTGATGCAGTTGTGAGAGGGAGCAAGCCGCGGTGAGCAAAGAGGCGTAAGCGGCCACGGAGAGCGCTGGAGCGGTGTGAACGGACTGGGGATGACGGACTTGTGCCTGTCCGACGCCGAGGAGCGTTTTTTCATCGCGGAAGTTGGTTTCGATATCCCAGCGCCAGAGGTAATACTGGAGGAGTTTCTCGAGCGGGAGTTGAGTATCTGTGCAGATGAGATAAGCTGGTTTGCGATAGAGCAGTTTGGAGTCTTTTCGAAGTCTATACGAGAGCGGAGCGATAACCACAAGTCGCAGATCATGCCTGTTGCCTGTTGGGCGCCATCTGATGGGAGCGATGGTTTTGATGCGGAAGTGGTGTTGTTTGCCACAGGCATATGCGTCGACTGTCTGCCAGGGAGTATCAGAGTCTTGTCGCAGTTGCTCTGGGGTGGGCAGTTGTGGTCCGTAGACAGCGTGTCTACCCTTGGGCTTTTGTTGGTTTGGGAGAGCGTATATTTTGGCGTCTGCCCGGATTCTCCCGATCACGGTGGAATGTTCAGGCAGGCTGGAGAGAAAGGTCCGGTTGGTATAGCCTCCATCAACTACAGCCACCATGGGACGAGGGTGAACGGACGGGTCGGCATCCAATTGCTTGCGTAGTAATGCCAGTCTTTGCGCCGCAACGTGTGGCAAAGCCGCTTGTCGAGAAGCGTCGCGATATTGCTGAAGTTGCTCTTGGGAAGCATTCTTGGGTGGTCTCTGTGGTCTTGGGGCGTGAAGGAAGTCTACTGGAATCATCCGGACTTGCCGCTCATGGCAGGACCATGCAATTGACATCTGAAGGAATCGCTGGGCGAGGATGAAATTCACGTTGAACGGGGGCCCCAAAGGATCCCTGGTATATTGGACTCCTGGTATTTTGCGACCGCTCTTCTTCAACCTGGTATCGTCCACTGCCACCACGACGGGATGCTCTGCCTGAACATGCTGCACCAATGAGCGCAGAATGGGTTCAAACAGCAAGGTACTATCGAGCCTGTCTTGGGAATACAGACGATACGCCCCAGTCCAGTCCTGGAACTGTCTTCCCGCCGTCGCCAGATGTCCGGTCACCGTATGTCTTCCCAAGCATACAAGAGAACTCAACATGTGCTCTTTGATGCGATTCTTGTGAGCCTGCCCACCGCCTGCCACGGCACACTGGGAGATCAATCTGTCGACCTCATCGAGCAGAGTCTGTCGGTCTTTTTTTTTACATCCACTGGCGACGCTGGCGTGTGCTTGCGATGAAGGATCAGATTTGCCTTGTCGGCAACGATCCACTCAACCGTTTCGCTCTTTTGAAACTCCATTGCTTCTGCAAGCACTGTCGGAAAGTTGATGTAGTACTGACTGACGCCTTTCTTCCTTTGAATCAACTGAACTTTGGTCGGGTGGCCCATGGCTTCTCCTTTAATCTAGTATATATACTAGATATAAATCTATCATTCTTCCCCTCTCAAATGCAACATCAAAATCACTTCACACGAGAAAACTTGCGAAAAATCTAGTAATGGCCAAAGTCCAGTCGGGAGCAAGATGCTCCCGCTCCTTTTCGCGGCATGAATGCCGCACTGCTCTCAGTTCTTGACCTTCTTCGCCTTGAGGTACATTTCGGTCAGCATCGCCGTATCTATTTCGAAGTTTCTTCTCTCTTCGCGCTCGACCTTGTCTTCGAGATCACGTACTTCTCGGGAGATCCGAAGACTCTCTTCTTTGGTTGTTCCTTTTGCCGCTTCGATCAACTCTTTAAGAGGCACAACATCAAGGGGCACACCATCGGGGTAGGCTTTTCTCACCATCGCTTCAATATGGCTTGAGGCTGCTCCGGGGAACTGCTCGTCCATCTCCAGATTGCGGTCGCCGAGAGGATTGGTGTAGATTTGCGCAACCAGTCTAATGGATTTCGAACCCACACTGATTCCCTGAATGTGAAAATGCGAGTACAAGAAGGGCATTCGGCTTCGGATATAGAAGTGCATGCCTGACAAATCCAGAGGCATGGACAGAATTTTCTGCAAACCTGTTGGGCCGATAATCAGCGTGCCTGTCGGACATCTCACTGCCGTAAAAGTGTAGTGTGGCTCGTATCCTGAATCTGGAGCCATGCCAAGGAACTCGTTGCTTGGGTACACGCCCGCTTCTTCACCGCCTTCAGCCGTCAATGTGAAAATGCACTTCGTACTACTCTCCAAGCGTGAAACTGAAATGTGAATGTCATCAACCTTTCCTCGCTCGAAATCACTGGAGATGACAAAAGGTTTGATGGCATCGTACCCCCACTGGTAACTTCGCTTCTCATCAAGGACAATCCCCCCCAATGAGAAGGGATCGTGTAGCAAGTAGGTCGGCTCAGCATCCATCTTGCGGACTCTAAACACTACAGGGCTGTCCCTGTCAGGTATATGCCTTGGGTTGTAGTCTTTGCGATACCTGAATTCGCACAACATGCCTTGGTACCGGCGGAACTCATAGCCTGGTTTGGCTATCTCTTCGATTCGAAGCCCAGATGCCCTTTCGGAGTGATATTCAAAGCAACCGTCCAGTGAAGTAAGTACCTGCGCTTTCTGGACTCTCTTCCCCATAGAAGCACCACCGACTTGAATCAGCACAGTAGCGCCACAGACCGGGTCGCCATGGTGATCAATGACTTTCCCGTAAAACTCTATGGGCTCCTCTTCAGCCGCAACTCGACTACTCTCTTCCTGCAGTCGCTGTGAATAAGACTTCTGCGACTCAGCATAGTCTGTCACTCCTGGCACAGTGACCGTGGCGCACATGCAGGCGATTCCTAGCAAGATCACTTCTATCCTATTCATGTTTATTCCTTTCCTAATGGGACTGAATCACTCAGATAGAGATAAGCACTCATGCACAAACGACCAGTATGTCTTTTCGTCGATGATATTCGAGCGAAACTGGCGGCTGTGAGAGTAGTGGTTTTCATCATAATTGAGCGGCGACGATTGGAGATCGAAATCAGAAAAATATGTTAGCTCGGTCTGAGCGCCAAGTGCTTTGCTTCGTGCTTCCGCAGCATAGCTGAATATCTCATGCGTGTCATCGGGGAACACCAAGTCTCCGTCCTCCACAACCACTGCAGGGGCGTCCGGCGGGAATTCCGGCCACTCCAAGTGGATAGGGTGGCAACGAGTCCAGGAGTTCCACCCTACTCGACTGCCCTACCTCTCCTGAACCTTCTTCGCTTTGCGGTACATTTCTGTCAATGTTGCCGTATCTATTTCGAAGTTTCTTCTCTCTTCGCGCTCGACTTTGTCTTCGAGATCACGTGCTTCTCGGGAGATACGAAGACTTTCTTCCTTGGTTGTTCCTTTTGCCACTTCGATCAACTCCTTCAGAGGGGCAACGTCAAGAGAAACATTATCACGATACGCTTTTCTTACCATCGCTTCAATATGGCTTGAGGCTGCTCCGGGAAACTGCTCGTCCATCTCCAGGTTGCGCTCGCCGTAGGGGTTGGTATGTCCTTGGAGCCCGAGCTCCAGCCAATCCCTGCCTATCCCTGCACCGCCGATCTCAAAACGACTGTAGATCGCCGGAGTTCTGCTACGAACGTAAAGGTACTTCTGCTGGACCGGTTTCCTGTCTTCAAAAGTGAGAGTGAGTGACTCTTGGTAACCTGACTCCGGAGCCAAGCCGAGTAACTCGTCGCTCAGGATGAGCCCTGCTGTGTCGTCTCCGTTTGCCTTCAAGGTGATTTCGCAGGTTGCGTCACCAGGCTCCCAAAGCGCCAAAGCCTCAAGATCGCGAAACCTTTGCAGGACGCGATGATCCGGATCCACGTAGGACCTGATTACATCGAAGCCCGTATGAAGGCCGTTGGATTCATCGAATTTCAGATCAGCAGCGATATGGTGAAAGAGAAAGGTCGGCTCTGCCGCCCTCTTCCGCATCTTGAAAACGACTGGATTGGACTCGTCGGGGATGTGACGGTATCCCCAGTTGGAACGGTAGCTATACTGGTACATCTTTGGTCCGATCTCATAGCCATTCCTTTGAATCTTGTTGATCACCAAGAAAGAGCCCTTGCCCCAATGAATGACAAACTCGCCAGACAAATCTGTTTCAACAACTCGCTCTTCCCGAACGGGCGGCTTTGCAATGTGCAACATGCCAACAGATATCTGTGCTCCCACAACTGGATCGCCATGCTGGTCAACCACTCTGCCATAGAAGTCAATCATGGTTTCTCCCGCCTGCTCGCTTGCGAGTTCCTCATCTGTCAGCATGAATTCCTCTTGTGCAAACGCCCCAGCTGTTCCGAGTAACAATAAGCAGACCCATACAAGTTTCGATACACGGTCTGTTTTAGTCACGACAAATCTCCTTTGCTACTACAATCAATGAATAGGCATGGTGCATGGAAGCATCGCGTGCCTCCGCAGCCAATACCAGTAGAGCCATTCATCTACGACGTTCGATAGAAACT
>JAKQFZ010000887.1 GCA_029558215.1 Candidatus Omnitrophota bacterium | reverse complement strand
AATGAATGGCCGCAGCCGTCTCCTCGCGTGTGCGTTTGATCGTCTCGATTTCGATCCCAAACCGAATCTCCCGAATGTCCATGCGTGGTGTCCCCCGTTTGCGTAAGCCGTGCATTCACAATGCTTTGTGTACGGCTTAACGGGTGACATGGACGCTCTGGTTGGGGGTGAAAGCAAGTCAAAGAATGCCAAAGAACAGAAGAACTGGGCTGATCCTCATTGCGCCTTCTGGCCATTCCGTGTATTCAGCGGGAAATATACCCCGACGAAGACCGCTCGTGGATACAATGGCCTACTGCGGTGTCACAACATGCAAATAAAGCTCTACTACAAGAACCTGCCAAAGACTCTGGTATCTGATCTGCTCGTCGAGGATCTGAAGGCGTGTCGCTTTTCAGTTTCGGATGCGGCAAATGACTGCTGGGAAATCGTGCGATTCTGGGGGCAGAAAAGCTGCTGGCAGGTTGTCAACCAAATCGAGTCTCACGTCCTGGCCTCTCTCTATATGCCAACGGCACGAATGAGAGCAGCGCCTCGTCTTTATGAGTTCTTTCAGCGCGTGATCGCCAATCAAGAAATCCCTGTCCGAGAGGGCATATTGGATTCATGGGTCAATGATGAGGTCGTGTTCTTTAGCTTTGAGAAATTCCGCAATGAAATGCCGCCACTGTCGATCACTGAAATGGAAGACGGCGAGTGCACAGTACGTCAACCAGGAGATCACGATTATTGGCAAGACGGCCCCAAACTCCATTTCGTGTCCAATGAAGTCTTGACCGAACCAGGCGTCCCATCCCCGGAGATCTGGGCTCAAAGAATCCGAGCAGAAATGCATCGGAAGGCTAACGGTGTTGTCTACGATTGCGGCTGGTCGGAGTGGTGCAGGAAGAAGAGTTTGGAATTGAGACCGTAGAGGTCTGCGGAGAATCAAATGGCGCGAAACGTTGAGATCAAGGCTCGTGTGGAAGACCCTGCCGCGCTGGCAGAGCGCGCGAAGGCGATCTGCGACAGCGGACCCACCGAGATTCTGCAGGATGACACGTTTTTCAACTGCAGCAACGGCCGCCTGAAGCTCCGGGAACTCTCCCCGACTCACGGTGAATTGATCTTCTATCGCCGTGCCGATTTGCCTGGACCGAAGGAATCGGATTACGTCATCTCCAAAACAGCAGATCCCGCGTCGCTACGGCAGGCGCTTGCCCTGGCTCTCGGCGTCTCAGGTCGAGTCCGCAAGCGTCGCCTGCTCTTCCTGGTGGGCAACACGCGAATCCATATTGATGACGTGGAAGGCCTCGGCCTTTTCATGGAACTGGAGGTTGTG
>JAKQFZ010000877.1 GCA_029558215.1 Candidatus Omnitrophota bacterium | reverse complement strand
AGTTTGAATCCGAAAAGGACAGCCCTGTTCTTCAGTCCTTGCAGGCAGAATACGGGGCGAAGATCGTTGCACGTCGTCACGCTCAAGTGGTGTTGCGTATTCCGGATGCTTCTGCGGATACGCTCTTGCAGGCCTGTCGCCGCTGCTCTGATTTTCCGGATGTGAACTGGGTAAGTCCGAACTTTCTTTATCGTCTGGATCTTTTTGATTTTACGCCGAACGATCCTCTCTTCAGTGACCAGTGGCACTTGCACAACACCGGACAGTCCGGTGGGGTGCCCGATGCCGATGTGGATGCTGTCGAAGCTTGGAACCGCGTTGATATCGAGTCTGGTGGGAGTTCGGATGTGGTTGTTGCCATCATTGACACGGGAGTTGATCTGGGTCACGCCGATCTTGCTGCCAATATCACTGTGAACACCGGTGAGATTCCTGGCAACGGTGTTGATGATGACGGAAACGGCTATGTGGACGATATCAGGGGATGGGATTTCTACCACAATGACAATGATCCGAACCCAGGTTCAGGTCAAGGACACGGGACTTCGTGTGCTGGTGTGACTGCCGCACGCGGGAACAACGCGTTGGGTGTGCTTGGAGTTGCCTACAACTGTCGCATCCTTCCCATCAAGATCACGTCGGACAGCGGAACTTTTGCGTCGTCAACGTCCATTGCCAACGGGATTCGCTACGCCGCAGATATGGCGAATGTTCTGAGCAACAGTTGGGGTGGCGGCGGAGATGACTCCATCATCCGATCGGCCATTCAGTACGCGGTAACCACCCGTGGGAAACCGGTATTCTTTGCCTCAGGCAATGATGCGGATGGCACCAACAGCAGTCCTGCCTGGATCTCCTATCAGTTGACGGGATTTCCAAGTGGCACATTTACGTTCCGATGGGAATACAGCAAGAATCCAAACGGCACTGCTGGTGAGGATGCAGTCTGGCTGGACGACGTGGAGTTTCCTGGTGGCGCAAGTGAGGGCTTTGAAGATTCGTTTCCACCGAGCGGGTGGACAACAGGTGGCGACCAGAGCTGGTCTAGTTACGCTGAATCCAAGCACGTCCGAGGGACGGGTGTGAAGTCCGTCCGGTCGGGAGCGATCTCACACAACCAGGTTACGTATTTCGAGACGACCCAAACGGTCAGTGCAGGGGCATTGACATTCAACGTCTGGACGAGCAGCGAATCCAACCGTGACTATTTTCGAATGTACGTCAATGGCACGAAGTATTTTGAGCGTTCCGGAGTGCCTACGGTCTATTTCGATGTCGGGTACCCAGCACGATACCAGGAGTGCATTGCGGTTGGGGCAAGCACGGATTTTGACTACCGTTCTCAGTACAGCCAATATGATGAGACACTGAACCAAGTGTTGGACATTGTGGCATCCAGCAACGGAGGGGCCTGGGGAGTCACGACGACGGATATCACCGGATCAGGTGGATACGATCCCGGGGATTATACAAGCGGTTTTGGAGGTACTTCCTCTGCTTGTCCGCTTGCGGCGGGTGTAGCGGCTCTGATGCTATCGAAGAACCGGAGTCTGACACCTGCGGAAGTACTCAGCATTCTTAAAGAGAGTGCTGACAAGATCGGTGGAGTCTCCTATGTGGATGGTTACAACAAGTATTACGGCTATGGAAGAGTGAATGCAGACCAGGCAATCGCGTCCGTGCCTGTGCCGACGCAGACGCCGACTCCCACAGTCACGCCGACTTTAGAACCGATAGTAGAAGATCCCGTACAGATC
>JAKQFZ010000867.1 GCA_029558215.1 Candidatus Omnitrophota bacterium | reverse complement strand
CTTGGGGTTACGTCTGCATCCCCAGCAGTGTCGAGTGAGACCGTCAGTCCAGGCTTCCGAAACGCCGATGCAGTGCCGACGCAATTGTCAACTGTCTTGAAGGCGCTGCCCGGCGTCCTCGATCTTCCGGTTCAAGTTCGCCAGGGATTCGCGAGCTTCTTCGAGCTTATCCTCATCTTCTCTTATCCACCCTCCCACCACGTCCTCAAAGTCAGGGGAACGGGCTTCTGCCTGGCGCTCTTGGTTGGCGTCGATGTTATTCTCAAGTCTCTCTATGTACCCTTCGAGTTTCTCTCTTGCCGCCAGCAGTCGTTCAAGCCCTGCTTCTTGGCGAGCCCTCCACTCATTCTTGCGCTGCTCGTATTCCCGGCGTCCTTCTTCAAAACTCACTTGTAACTTCTGCCACAGCTCCTCAAACCAGCCCTTGAACTTGTCTTTGTCTTCGGGACGCAGGTACAGGGACAAGGCGGCCTGCTGATTCTCCTTGAAGACCACAAGGGCCTCTCTCGGTGGCATCGTTTCTATGGCTGAGTGCGCCTCGTTGTAGAGTCCCTCGCATCTGCCACGCAGTTCGGACCATGCCACGTTTCGTGCCTCTCGCAGTCTGTCCCGTTGGTGATGCAGCTTCTCAAACAACTCGTATCGGTGTTTCGACACCAGCCGGGTGTCATCCCGAATCACGAATTCGGCCTCATCAAGAATAGACTTCGCCTTACTGAGCTTCGCTCCCATACCTTCCCAGTCGGCTCGACCGAATGCCTCGCTGCCGAACACCGATCCGTCGGGGGAAAGGGCAAGGCCATAGTCCAGGGTCGAGCTCAACTCCCGGAACAGTTGTTCCGATTCTTCCCACCTGCGGGCCAACTGCGCCTTGTGCTTGCCCCACGCCTTCTGATACCGCGCCCAAAGGGCGTCACGATTGTCACGACTCAAGGGACGCAGGGTATCGAACATCTGCTGCACTTCCTGTGCCTTCCTTTTGAAGCTGAATTCACCAATGTTCTTCTCGAGACCACAGATGGAATCCAGCAAGAGTGCCGCGTTCGACTGTTGGATGCTTGTCTCATCTGCTCTGTCACCTGTCATGTTGACCTCGCGTTGCCCGTTCTACCAGAGCTCCACAGATCCTTCTTGCAGATGTAGTGTGAAGCGCCACCCATGTTGACGGACAGTAGGCCAGAATGACGAAGGTCTGAGGGCTTCTGCAGGTGAATGTGAATGTCAAT
>JAKQFZ010000857.1 GCA_029558215.1 Candidatus Omnitrophota bacterium | reverse complement strand
ATTACCCAGGAAATCTTGTTGGAATTCGGTTTCCTCTCTGACCCCATTGACCTGTCCACCGTTTACACCAACCAGTTCCTGCCCACTCCATAAAGTATCCGTAATCATATGGGCGCATGGAATGCCATTTAGTGTCATCCCCATTCCCTTCCATGCGCCCATCGTCGTGACCTAGATTCACCGAGGTTTTTATGAAACAAGACCCTTCGCTTCAAAATTCCACCCACCGTTTCAGTGGCAGCCCATCCAAAGCCCTGTCCCTGCGAAACCGATTATTCATCGCATTTATTCTATTGGCGATCATCCCCGTGTTGGTCACTGGCATCATCGCCACCCAGGTCAGTGCTCAAGGCTTGAGAACCGCCGCCTTCGACGAACTTCAATCGGTGGCAACCTTGAAGGAAAACTCCATCAAAGATTGGCTGGAAGTGCTGCGCGTCAATCTGGGACTTGTCCATGAAGACCAGGTCATCGAACAGGGTCTGTACAGACTCTTACAAAACCCCGAGGAATCGGATGTGGACTTGAACCAGGTCCGCAATGAGTTGCGCAAATTCAATGAGCGCACAGGCTACTTCTCTGAGTTCTTCGTCATGGATACGGATGGACGCATTATCTTATCCACAGATGCGACTCAAGAAGGCAAGATCCAATCCAACCAGAAGTTTTTCCAGAACGGCTTGAATGGGGAATACATTGCTCCACCAGTTTATGAAGTGTCTTTTTCCAGCTACTCCATCGTTCTTTCGGAACCGATCACAACCGGTGCCGGACGTACCATTGGTGTGTTGGCAGCACGTGTGAACCTCGATACCTTGAGTGGCATTATGCAAGCGCAGACTGGTCTCGGTGAATTCGGCGAGACATATATCGTCAGCGTCAACAATGCAGTGTTGACCCAATTACAGCATATTGACTTCGTGTTGGGCGAAACCTACATCCGTACTACAGGTGTAACAAACGCCATCCGCGACAAGGCTTCTGGCTCGGCTGCCTATACCGACTATGCAGGCAACGAGACCTTCGGCGTGTACAAATGGATCCCTGAACTGGAGATCGCGCTCGTCGCTGAACACGATCAGGAAGAAGCTCTTGAAGCGTCGCGTCAGGTATCCCAAACC
>JAKQFZ010000847.1 GCA_029558215.1 Candidatus Omnitrophota bacterium | reverse complement strand
GGTTACGCAACCAGCTTAGATGGGGAAATCTCCATCGACGGAGAAGTTGAAAGGGTCGATGTGAAGCTCGTTATCGAACAGCTTAGCATGAATGACGACGACTCCGATGAAGACGAAGAGGCAGAGATGGGCGACTATCTTATGTTTGGAACAGATGAGGAGCAGAGCATGGACAAGAACAAAGTCGCAAAGCAAGACGAAGTGGCGGATGAAACCGTCATCGCCGGGGCTGCGGCTGCTGCCACACCTCCTCAAGTTGGCGTAACCCCGAAAGCCAATGCGAAGAAGACCGATGCCAGCACGCCGGGTGCTTCTGTTCCCGATGCTTCTGATGAGGCTGAAGGCACTAAAGAGCCTGGACTTTCCGATGAGGAAGGTGTCGGTAAGGCGGCTGCTGATGGCAGTTCCGATGCTGCAGTGACAGCAGAACTTGACAAAGACGCTCCTGGTTACAAGGGTGAGCCTGCAGGAACCGATGGCACTCCGACCCCTTACAAGGGACAGGGTGACCCAAGACCGGTCGTGCAGGGAGTTCCTTATGACCTGGCTGATGTGAGCATGTCTTACATCCAGAGCGTCAAGACTGCTGAATCTGATGGCAAGAAAACCATGAAGATTCAGGGCATTGCTACTCGCGGCGACATCGTAAACAAGGCGGGTCAGGTTTATCCTTCCACAGTTTGGGAGAAGAACCTGCCAAGAATGAACGAGTTGGCGCAACAGGGCAAGTTCCTGGGCAAGCTGGAGCATCCAGATGAGGAACAAGGACTTGTGGACACCGCAATCAAGTGGGATAAGTTCTGGCTCCAGGGAGCAGACGTATGGTTCGAGGCGACCGTTGTGCCGACCGAACCTTACGGCAAGAACCTTCAGGCTTTGCTCGAAGCCGGAGTGCAGGTTGATATGTCCTCACGGGGATATGGAACCTTCAAGAACCAAGATTGGCGGGGAGTCGAGCGACCCGTTATGCAGGATGACTTCATCTGCACTGCTATTGACGCAGTGTGGCGGGGGGCATCCACAGGTAGCGGCGTGAAGAGCGTCGAGTACCAAAGCGACCCTAATCCTACACAAGGAGCAGAAGAAACCGTGGACAAAACAAAAGAAACCACACAATCCGATGTTCAGACAAAGGCTGCGGGAATCCGGGCCATCACTGAACTGAAGCAGACTAGGGGCGCACTCGTTGACCAGGCTCAGCTTTCCGACCTGGGGCTGAAGGCTTACAAGCAGGCCCTTGAAGGTTGTGAGACGCTGGAAGCTCTGATTACTACGAGCGAGACCCTTCTGCCGCACCTCCAGAGCGTATTCCCGAAGGAAAACGCACAGGAAGTCGTACAGTCGGACACGTACCAGCCGACCTTCTTCATGAAGCAGACTGACGAGGAACGTGCCCCGAAGAACGTGGGCGAGTTGTTCGACAGATTGGTTCAAGACCTGCCTGACCACTATCCGGGTCAAGAGGGTCTGCAGAACAGCAAGATTCCGAACCATTTCCGCAGTCCGAGAGAAGCCTGCAAGCGGTTGATGATTAACATTGCCCGCGAGCAGCAAGGGACTTTCAACGGAGGGGCTGCAGCTATGGGCTTGCTGGCTCTTGAGCAGGGCAAGATTGAGAGGGCACAGGACATCCTGACCCAGAGCATTGCTGAGGGTGGAACCGTTATCGGTGATGGGTCTGCGACCTATCCTGGAACCGGTGCGCCGTTGAGCAACTACCTTATCTTCCCGCTCATCCGAAGGGTGTACCCAATGTACATCATGAACGAGATTTGCTCGATTCAGCCGATGGACAGACCGGAAGGGAAGCTCTTCTTCCTTGACCACTGGCGGGCAAACGAGAGTCCGAGCGAGCTTCGTGTTGACCTCAACACGAGTGCGAACCCGTTCAACTCGTCTTACGCTGACAACGCAACGGAAGGCGCAGCGGCCAACCTAATCAGACTGAGGCTGTCCAGCGTCCTGGTGTCTGCGCACACCAAGAAGTTGGGAGCAGCCTGGAGCGTCGAAGAGATGCAGGACTTGAGGGCATACCACGGCCTGGATGCCGCACAGGAACTCCTGGGTGGAATCGCACGTGAGATGGCTCTTGAGTGGAACAAGGAAGTCTTGGACGACATGCTGGCGCAAGCTAGTGCTGCCGCTCTGACTTTCGGAACCACAAAGCCTTCATCTGGCTTCGACAACCAGAAAGACTGGGATGAGTACCTGTGGGTTTACCTGCAGAAACTCGACAATGCCATCTTCGCAAAGAGGAACGGCCCGATGACTCACATCGTTGCCGGTGTGGATGCTGCGCTCGCAATGGCGAAGTCCATGAGAGGCGTGTTCACATTCTCCGGTGCAGAAGGCGTCGATGCAGCGGTTATGGAACAGTTCCCAGGAACTACATTCTTCGGGAACATCGCAACGCCGAACGGTTCCAAGTATCGCGTGCTCAAGACCAACTTCTGGGGGACAGGAACTACCAACGGTAGCAAGATTCTCGGTATCCGCAAGGGAACTGAGTGGTCTGATACGCCTTACATTTGGGCACCATATACCGACTACGTGACTCCGATGCTTACTGACCCGGCTGACTTCAGCCAGAAGCAGGGCATCGTTTCAAGGGCCGCAAAGAAGGTCGTGGTTTCCGATGCTATGGGCTACATCACCGTCGATAGCTCACAGGGCGAAGTTCTCTAGTCTGAACAGACAGAGAAAGTGCAACGAGAAAGCCTCTCAAGTAATTGAGGGGCTTTCTCTTTTGTGTGCGGTATGGTATAATGATGCTATGGGAAAACACGTCTATAACGGGGGCAAAGCTCCTGCAATCTATGGCACAAAGGTCAACATCCCGGCAGAATCCTATGATGGCTTTTCGGATGAGATAGTTGGCCGACTAAAGACTACGAGTCTGCCTTTGATTTATGAGGACGACTCAGAGTTCCGTCCGCTGTGGATTCAGAACTTTCCCGAAAGGACGCCCAATCAGATACTCGATTGAGTATAATGGAATGGAGTGGAGGTAAACTCACATGGCAAACATCGGTACAAATCTCGGAAATGCGGTCAACGACATCATCAAGTGGCTCGTAGCAGCCATCAAGAAGGTGAACACGTTGATTCAGGCGGGCGACACGACCAACGCAGCGTTGCTGTTGGCGGACATTCAGACCGTGATTACCACGTATCTGACTGTCATCAAGGCATTCCTACCGGCACAGTCGGTAGACTCAGTTCCGAGCAACTTCATCAAGCAGTTGGCATGGTTGCTGAAGAACATCTCGTGGTTGCAGGTACTTATCATCATGCTGAGCGGCGTAGACCCGTTCGAGGCGGCTAAGACACAAGCCAAAGCGGTCGCTACCCAGTGGGGATTCGTCAACGAAGCGTACTAACTAACCGGCAGGGAGCATCATTATGGCTGTAACTGTAGCAAGTGTAAAATCAGAGTTGGAACGACGCAGGTTCCCGAAAATCCTCACGGAAGACGATTATCAGGGTATCATTGATGCCACACTGCGGGAACTGACTCGCTATTCGCCTATCCACAAGTTTGTGTCATTTCAAGCGAAGCAGCAAGTCAGTGATTACTACGTATTCGACCCGGAAGATGCTACAACAGCCGGAATATGTGCCGGAGCCATCGACATTCTCGATGTG